>PDON01000078.1 GCA_002742935.1 Candidatus Cloacimonadota bacterium
CCTCTAAAGATAAGAAAGGTTGGAGTTAAAATTTATACGGTAAATGGCAGACTTATTAAAAAAGTAACAGAGTCTTCTCCTGATATTAGTGGTAATTTTGTAAAGGTATACTGGGATCTTAAAGATGATGATGGAGATAAGCCTTCCAATGGAGTTTATATCTACAAAGTTAAAGTATACTATGATGATAACTCATCTGTTGAGAAGAAAGGTAAGCTTATTATAAGCAATTAATTCTCTCTAAAATTATCAAGTTAGGTAGAAAGTTCACCCTTTATATCAAATTTCCTATTTCATAATATTTTGAAGTTTGGTATACAATTTGCTGATATTTTATGGCAGTTAATTGGAGGGAGTATGAACAATAGTGTAGGCAAAATATCTAAATTTTTAAAGGTAAACAGTTCAGTAAATGCAAGATTTGATGGGAAGGTTAGTAGTTATAGTAATTTTAATAATAAGCTAAAGAAAGAGTTTAACTATTCGGTAGCATCGGTTGAGAACTCCTTTTCAAGTTCTGAAAATATCATTTCTCCATTAAAGTCTGATCTAACAACCAATGAAAAGATACTTTTAAATAAACTATCTAAACTTCCTGAAACCGGTAAATCTTTTTTTATTGGATTTTCAGATCAAAACAATATTAGTGTAACATTGGATGATTTTGAGGTTTTTTTAAAAAAAGAGGATTCTCTTTTTTCTACCTTTTCTGAATTGAAGGATCTGTTAAAAAACAGAAAAGAAAACTTAAGCAAAACTCCAATTTTTTATAACTCTTTGTTGGAAAGGGTTATAAGTGAGTATAGAGAAGTTCAAAAGAAACCTCCATTGAATGGTGTAAATATTAAAGATAATTTTAATTTCTACCTTCCTGCTAGAATTAATGATGAAGTTTCTCTAAAATCCGGTAAGGATTTAAATATAAATGTTCTTTCGACAAAAAACTCTTTAAGATCTTCAGAGAGAATAAATTTTAATGATTATGAAGGTAAAGTTTTTAATAAAATTTCAAACTCAATTTCTTCTGATTACCCTTCTAAAATAGAGATTAAAAAGAGTGGAGATACTATCTTTTTATTCAGTAACGGTACAGAGCTTTTTAGTGGACACTCAAAAAAAGTACCTTTAATTGATCAGTTTGCTACGGAAACTTTTACCAGAAACGGTAAGAAAATATCAGCAGATAATTATAGTAATGCACAGCGTGAATTTGTTGGTATTATAAATAGAATGAGTTTTCTAAAATCAAGACCTCAAGTAACTGAATTTGCAGTATCAAAAAATATAAAAGATGAAGGTTACTCAATATCTATTACTCCTATTAAATTGGTGGAAAAAATAAAGGAGATTATTGAAAAGAATCCTGATCTATTGGAAAAAGGTGTTTTAACTAGAATTCATAACTTTAAAGATGAAGATTTTATAATCAAAAATTTCTCAAAAGATAGTAGTTATAAATATTCACATGAGAAGAATGAAAAAAAATCTTTAGTTAATAAAAATCTTTCTAAAGAGGAGCATAAGTTTAAGTTTGATAGCAAATATCCGTTTAAATTATTCAATGAGGATAAGAATAAAAGGTTAGTCAGGAGTGATAGATTAAAAGATTTTAGTTTTAGTACAGGTAAATCAGGTAATATTGATGATAGTAAGCCGCCATTGACTAATAATAGAAAAATTATCAATATATCCTCTTTAAAAGATATTGAAGTTTCACAGATAAAAGATGAGAGTGAAGCGGGATAAGTAGATCTAAATATGGTAAAAGCTTTTCTTTGTGTAGAGATACTTTACAGCTTTTATACTTTAGTTCCAAAACAATCTCATCTGATAAAATTATTTTGGAAAAACCTAAATTATCTAAGAGCTTAGATAATGTTCAAGCCAAATTAGCTTATCCTCCCAATAAAAAGGGGAATTTAGAGAAAGTAGGAGAGAAGCTCTTTCATAAGATAAGGGATAATTTATCTAATGAGGATTTAGTAAAAACTTCCGATATAAATTTTTTTGATACAATCAGTAATATTAGAAAAGTTGATATTAGTGATAAAAAGTTAAGCAATTACAAAAGGTTCAATCTTACAAAAAGGTTGGATTTTTTCAAAGTTAGATCTCTTAGTAAAAGTTCTAAATTTACGGAAAAGATTGAAAATAATATAAAGAGTATTGATCATAGTTTAATTAATAAGGAAAATAGTTTAAATTTTTCAGATAGAGAAAAAAGGATTTTTAAAAGCCTAATATTAAATGATCACAGAGAGTATACCGGTAGATTAAAAGAGAATATTAAACCTGAGCAATTAAATATTTCACTTATTGATAGGAATAATAGAGAGAGCTCTGTTGCTTATAAGAATGTTTTATCAAACAATAGTTCTGGTATTAATAAAAAAAGGGTAGTTCCCAAAAAAGATTTTAACAGTAGAGGTATAATTGATAGTGGTCTCTTTTTTAAGGATTCTTCTAGAGAGGAAAAGGTTACACCAATCAACTTTAACCAAAAGAGTATTGGTGAAAAAAATCTTAAAAATATATCCAGGAGTAATAGTAAGATAAAAATAGCAGATCCTGGAGTTTTAATAGAGAAAAAAATATCAGTTCCAAATAGTAAGGCTAATAAGTTTACTTTAAGTAGTATTGGTATTAAAAATATCACTCTAAGAAACTCAATAGAGTCTTTAGGTACTCTTAAAAATGAAAAAAGATCTGATAATACTATCTCTTTAAAAAGTAATTCTAATACTACTAGTTCTGTTCCAAAAGTTATCAATTTAGAAGAGAATAGTATTATTGAGAATAGTTACAACTTTTCAGATGAAAAATTAAAAAATAGTAACTATTATGAATTTGGAAAACATAAAGAGATTATAACTAACTTTTCTGAACATAATGAAACTACTTATAAGAATAGTTTAAAAAATAGCATTAAACCATTTAATGATAAAACTAATATTGAATATAGAAAAAGTAGTTTTGACTCTCCTAAATCTTTAGAAATTTATTTTGAAGATAGTTTAAATCATAACAATATTAACTCTAAATCTAATGATACAGGTGAAATATCCTCAAAAGGTTTGGAGGTAAAGAAAGATATTCATAATGGTGTAGAGAAACTAAAGGTTAAATTTATTAATAATGAAACAGTAGCAAGTTCAACAAATTTAAATTTAGATACTCAATCCATGGAGAGTTTTTCAGTAGATGTTGAGAATGGTGTTGATATTGTTGACAGAATAAAATTTATAGAGGATCTTTCAAAAGTTGTTATGAGATCCGTTAAGGATGAGCCTATAAATAAATTTTCTATTCAGATTGATCCTGAAAAATTGGGAAAAGTAAAGGTAGAGTTGGAAAAAGTTGAGAGTGGATACAACTTAAAACTTATTTTTTCTCAAAATGAGTCTAAAGAAAGTGCTGAAAAAAGTAAGGAAATTTTGCATAGAGAATTTCAGAAGAACGGTTTTGTTTTAAATAGGGTTGAAATCCTTGAAAGCAATGACTTTCAATATCAACATCAGGGAAATGAGAATCAAGAAAATAGTAATAACAGAGAAAATAATAGAGAAGATAATCCCAAAAGAGATAAGGAGAAAGATAGTAGTAGTAATGAGAAGCCTATCCATAACTTTATAGATATTTTGGGAGAGAAGTTTAATATTTAGATTTTTTACATTTTTTTAATTAATTAAAATTTGGATTTTTATTATACAAATACTTAATATTACATTCTATAACGGATATGTAGTGAGTTTTCTTATAAATTTTTATTTAAATAAATAAATTTTATCTCTTGAATAATAGATTAAGAAGTATTATCTTACTGTTTTAGCTGATACTATAGGTGCAAGTTTGTAGAGATATACTAACTGACATTTTTTCGTTTTATTTGCCGTCTATATTATCTTTCGTTTTTTAATTTAAAAAAGGATCTAGGTATTATGAAAAAGATAATTTTTCTTTTTTTGGTTGTGCTATTTATTTCTTGTGTGGATTATCCTTATGAGAGTAAAAGTCCAACCTTAACTAAAGGTTTTAAAGAGATAAATAAGAGTGAAGATTTTCTAACATTTGGTTTAGACCTATCAGAACACTTTGCTTATCATAGAGAGCTAAAATATGCTGTTTCCTCTAAGGTTGCCCCGAGTAGTGTTGCTCATATTATTGATGACTCTCTCTACATATCTTCTATTCCAAATAAAGCAGGTAAAAACATCTTTAAACTTAGAGCTTTCTCATCAAATGGAGCAGAGATTCAGAGTAATTTGATTGTGAATGTTTCTCAGGTTAATGATAAACCTACTCTTTTCGAGATTCCTAGTCAAACTGTTACTGAGGGAGAGGAGTTTGAGCCTATAAATTTGGATGATTTTGTAAATGATGTTGATGATGTAGACTCTTTACTTACTTGGAGTGTAACAGGGAATACAGAACTTTTACCAAATATTGAAAATAGAGTTCTAACTGTTTCTCAACTACCTAATTGGGTAGGTTCCGAAACTTTAAATATAAAGGTTACTGATAATACAGGGGAGTTTTCAGAACAAGAAGTAACTTTTACTGTTAAAGGAACAGATTTTCCTACAAATTTAACAGTAACACCCGAGGCTTCAACTTTAAATATTGTTGAGGGTGATGATATTCTTTTTAAAGTGGTTGCAAGTGATCTTAACATTACCGGAGATGAAGAGTTCTCATATCTATACAAGGTTGATGGAGATTCTGTATCCAATGATTTTGTATATCTGTTTTCAACCGATGAAGAGATGGCCGGGGTTTATGTTGTAAGTGTAGATGTAACAGATAACTTTGATTCAAGGAGTAGTAAACACCATTCTTGGAGTGTTATAGTAGAGAATAAAAATCAGGGACCTACTATGACCACTAATCTACCTAGTTTAAACCTTACGGAAAATTTTGAACAGTCAACATTGAATTTGGATGAGTACTTCTCTGATATAGATGGAGATCTTATAACTTATTCAGTTAATTTTAATGAGAATGAAATTAATGCTGAAATTGGGGGATCTGTATTGATTTTGAACTCTGTTGAGGGCTGGAGTGGTGAAACCTATTTAACAATAAATGCCACAGACGGTTTAAATCCGGGAGTTAGTGAAGAGATGCTTGTATCTGTTTCACCTATGAATCAAGCTCCTGTTATTTCAGGTCTTCCTTCAGAACTTTTCATGAATGAGGATGAGATTAAGATTTTTAATTTCTCTAATTATATTATTGATGATAATGTTTCTACAATATCTATTGAAAATATCAATAATGTTTCTCAAGAAGTATCCGGTATGAATATTGAGTTAACCCCTGATCAAGATTACAATGGTTCACAAATAGTAACTCTAAAGGTTATTGATGGTGAATTTATTGTTACTGAGAACTTTACTCTTACTGTTAATCCTATTAATGATCCTCCTGTTGTCCAAGATATTTCTTCTATAAGTTTTTTAATGAATGAAGATGAAGAAAAGATATTTGACTTCTCTCCTTACATCACCGATGTAGATGGAACAATACCTACAATATCTATAGAGAATTTAAATCATGTTACTCAGTCTGTTGAAGGTTGGAACATTACTTTAATTCCTGATCTGAATTATAATGGTTCTCAATCAGTAATTTTAAAAGTTGTTGATGGTTCTTTTGTTATCAATAAGCAGTTTGTTTTAACGGTTCAAAGTGTTAATGATGCACCTGTAATTACAGGTCAAAATCCTCTGTCTACCTCTGAAGAAACTTCTTTGACAATAGAGTTGGACAATTTGATAGTAACAGATATTGATAATTCATATCCTAATGGTTTTGTTCTTATTGCTTCAGATGGAGCTAATTATACCAGAGTTGGAAATACTATAACCCCTGTTGAAAACTTTAATGGAGAGTTAACTGTTCCTGTAGTAGTTAATGATGGGGAGTTTAATAGTAATAGTTATAACTTAACTGTTGAAGTTACACCGATAAATGATGCTCCTATAATAATAGGACAAATAGAGCTGTCTACTTCTGAAGATACTCCGTTTGAGATAGAGTTAACCCATCTTATTGTAACAGATGTTGATAACTCATATCCTAATGATTTTACTTTGACCGTTTATGGATCAGATGGTGTAAATTATACTTTAGATAACAATATTATAACCCCTTTTCCAAACTATAATGGTACCTTAGAAGTTCCTGTTATTGTTAATGATGGTAATTCTGATAGTAATATTTTCTATTTGACTGTTGTAGTTACACCGGTAAACGATGCTCCTGAGATAACGGGACAATTTGCTATATCAATGGCTCAGAACACATCTTTAACAATTGAGCTTTCAAACCTTATAGTTGAAGATGTTGATAATGATTTTCCTAATGATTTTACTTTAATCTTAGAAGGTGGAGCCAACTACTATGTGAATCAAACAACCATAACTCCTGTTGAGAATTATACAGGAATCTTAACTATTCCTGCAAAGGTTTATGATGGTTCTGATTATAGTGATACCTTTGATTTACTTGTGGATGTAACACCATAACTTTTAGATTTTATATATTGATAAAAAGAAAAGGATCATACTCTTTGTGATCCTTTTCCTATTTAAGAAGCTCCTATTTTAGAGTTTGCTATTGCTTTAATATTCACTTTAATGTATTTTCCCAAAAAATAGGGTTTGTAAATGATTAGAAAGTTATCAAATTTAAATCCGTTAGAGAGAAAAACTTTTTTTATACACATCTTATATTCAGTGATAGAGGGGATTATACTGGGTGTTTTGGCTCTAAATGAGTTTGTGTTTATCAGAGGGTTAAAGGGTGAAAGTTTTCAGCTTGGATTATTGTTTCAGTTTAGTACAATTGTTATGTTATTGGGCGTTTTTTTAAATCATCAAGTTGAAAACTCAAACAGTAAAAAGAGAATAATAGTAGTAACTGCTCTAATAACCAGATTGCCCTTACTTTTACTTTTTTTCTTTCCCTCTACAGTGGAGGGTTTAACTCCCATCTATCACTATATTTTCATATCTATATTTTTTGTTTACTATCTTTCAAATCCTGTAATATATCCTTTAATAAATCTTTTTTTGAAGAGTAACTATTCTCATAAATATTTTTCAAGGCTTTATAGCTACTCAACTTCAATAAATAAGATAGTTATGATGATTACTACCTTCTATTTTGGTTTATTATTAGATATAGATAATTTCTCATTTAGGTATATCTATCCTACAATTGGCTTGCTTGGAGTTGTTTCAACCTCTCTTTTAATATTAATTGACAGAACTCCATCTGTATCTTCTAAAAAGTTTAAGATAGAGTTTTTAAAGCCCTTAAAGGGTATGGTCAAAATTTTAAAAAATGATAAACCTTATCTTGATTTTGAGATGGGTTTTATGCTTTATGGTTTTGCTTTTCTTCTATCCTTTCCGGTAATTACAATCTACTATGATAGAGTGTTGGATCTAAACTACTCAAGTGTTGCCTTTTATAAAAATGCCTACAATGTTTTAGCTATAGTTCTATTGCCAATATTTGGTAAGGTTTTGGGTAAGATAGATCCTCGAAAATTTGCTATTTACACTTTTGGATCAATAGCATTTTTTCTATTCTTTGTAGCATTGACAGAGTACTTTCCATACTTTATTGTAATAAAAAATGTGAAGATATATTATCTGCTCGTAGTATCTGTTCTTTTCCACAGTTTTTTTGCCGCAACCATGAGTCTGCTATGGAGTATAGGTTCTTCATATTTTTGTGAGAAAGAGCAGGCAGGAGAGTATCAAAGTATCCATCTTAGTTTAACGGGATTAAGAGGTGTTTTTGCCCCTCTTTTTGGTATAGCTATCTATGAGATGATAGGTTTTACAGGTACATTTGCCATTGCCATATTTTTCCTTATAATATCTATTCTAAAAATGTATATCTCCATAAGAAAGTATAGCAAATATGGAGTGGGTTAGTAATAAACTTATAAAATAGATTGATTTAACTGATATTTAATCCTATCTTTACTCGCTTAAATAAAAGATGGAAACAAGAATGAAAAATTTTAAGAATATTGCAATAATAGCCCATGTTGATCATGGAAAAACAACTTTAGTAGATGCTGCTTTAAAGCAAACAGGAGCTTTCAGAAAAAATCAGAAAGTTGAAGAGAGGGTAATGGACTCAAATGATATTGAGAGAGAAAGAGGGATTACTATCTTTTCAAAAAATGCTTCTCTTTTTTATAAGGGTATTAAAATAAATATTATTGATACTCCGGGTCATGCCGATTTTGGAGGTGAGGTTCAGCGTATTCTTAAAATGGTAGATTCTGTACTTCTTCTTGTAGATGCTTTTGAAGGACCTATGCCTCAAACAAAGTATGTACTAAAGAAATCTTTGGAACTCGGATTAAAGCCCATAGTTGTTATAAATAAGATCGACAGACCAAATTCAAATCCTCAAGAGGTTTTAGACAAGGTTTTTGATCTTTTTGTAGAACTAAACGCTAATGATGAGCAACTAGATTTCCCTGTTGTTTATGCAAGTGCAAAGAGCGGTATTGCAAAGTATGAGTTAAACGATGATAATGAGGATATAATACCTCTTCTCGATACTATTATTGAAAATGTTGATGAACCGGAAGGGGATAATAGTCTGCCGCTTCAATTTTTAGCTTCAAATGTTGAGTATGATCCATACATAGGTAAAATTGGAACAGGTAAGATTCATAACGGAGTTATAAAGAATGGTGATGAGGTTTATCTATTAAAAAGAGATGGTTCAAGAGTAAAAAATAAGATTACAAAAATCTTTATCTATGACGGTTTAAAGAAAGAGAGTGTAGAGAGTGCAGAAGCGGGTGATATTGTTTCCATAGCCGGTATTCCTACAATAGATATTGGGGAGACTGTAGCAGATATAGAGAACCCTATACCACTTCCACTTATAGATATTGATGAGCCTACTCTTGCAATGAACTTTATTGTTAATGATTCCCCTTTTGCAGGTAAAGAGGGTAAATGGGTTACATCGAGAAATATATGGGATAGATTACAGAAGGAGCTTCAAACCAATGTTAGTTTGGTAGTAGAGGCTACAGATTCAGCGGATACCTTCCTCGTAAAAGGTAGAGGAGAGCTTCAGATGGCTATCCTTATTGAAAATATGAGAAGAGAGGGTTATGAGTTTGCCGTGTCAAAACCAAAAGTTATCTTTAGAGAGCTCAATGGTAAAAAGACAGAGCCTATTGAACTCGCTTTAATTGATGTTGCCGATGAGTATGCCGGAGTTGTTATTGAAAAGCTCGGTATGCGTAAAGGGGAAATGATTAATATGATACAGGGAACTGACGGTTATACAAGGATAGAGTTTAAAGTTCCTGCAAGGGGTCTCGTAGGGTTTTCCAGTGAGTTTTTAACCGAGACCAGGGGAACGGGTATCTTAAACCATAGTTTCTATGAGTATGAGTATTATAAGGGGGATATTCCCGGAAGGAACAGAGGTGTTTTAGTATCTCTTGAAAAGGGAACTGCTATGGCTTTTTCACTTTGGAATCTTCAGGAAAGAGGAACAATCTTTATAGATGCCGGAACAGAGGTTTACGGAGGTATGATTGTTGGTCAGCATATAAGAGAGAATGATCTTGATGTTAATGTTTTAAAGAATAAGAAGCTTACAAATGTAAGAGCTTCGGGATCTGATGATGCTATCAAGTTGATCCCTCCAAAGAAGATGGCATTGGAACAAGCTTTAGAGTTTATTGAAGATGATGAGCTTATTGAGATAACTCCTCTAAATATAAGGCTTAGAAAGAGAGATCTTGATCCTAACGATAGAAAGAGAGCTGCTTCAAAGAAGAAAAAAGAGAGATTGGCAGCAGGAAAGTAGTAGTAAGTTTTAAAGATTCCACGAGTTACATTTACCATATTTTGTAAATTTAATCTTTTAAGGGTAAAATATGGTAAATGTAGCAGAGGGAGTAATTAGCACTTTTATACCATAGGATTTATACGGTACTCTGCAAAGTTATTCTCTTTTCATCTTAAATATCATTCCACCTTGATCTAGTATCATTATATTTTCTTTAGGTTTAAATTCAATTTTTAATTTTGCAGCGTCAAATTTGAATTTATTGGTTTCATAACATTCCAGATAGAATGCAGGTTGTCCACTTCCTTGACCTTTTAATCTATTTCCCTCTTTTGTTATAGTCAGTTTCAAAGGTAAATTTGGGCTTGAATAAACACCTAAAAATTTGTCTAACTCTTCGGATTTCAAGGTAATAGTATTAAAATCAGGATATTTGTAATCTTTCCCGTAAATGATACTTAAAATTCCAATTGCAAAATCATTGTGAGGAAATCGTTCTCCATTAATTGAGTAACTAACTCCCAATTGGTCATTTTCATTATAAGAAGCCATTGAATGAGTTCCAAAAGTATCTCCACCGTGTCCATAAAAAACCTTTTCGTAAAAAGGTATAAACATAAAACCTCTACCAAATGTCTCTTTTTTTGTGGTATCCGGTACCATTTGTTTAATGGTTTCTTCTTTTAAAATTTTGTATTGAAACAAATTGTATAAAAATATATTCAACTCTTTTGTTGTGGCTACTATATCTCCAAGACCAATAACATTTGAAAAATCAAATTCAGTTATTGGTTCCCATTTTTCAGCATATATAAAAGAAGGAAAAGTATTTGTTGTACTATCTGTGATTGATTCTAAATTCTGTAATTTTAGGGGCTCTGTAATCTCTGTTTTAACAATTGAAGCATAATCTTTATCAAACAATTTTTCTAAAATCTGTGTAAGTAAAAAATATCCCGAATTAGAATATTTAACTTTTAAATTGGGTTCAAAAAGAGTTCCCTGTTTTATTATTTCATCAAAAATTTCCTTTTTACTTACCTTCTTTTTAAGCCAAAAAAGATCATCCCCTTTTACGGCATAATCCCCCAACCCGCTAGAATGTTCTAACAAATTTTTAATTGTAATTTTATTTGAATTAGGAATTTGTGGAAAGAAGATTGATAATTTATCATCCAAATCCAATCTGTTTTGTTCAATAAGTTTAAAAACCAAAGTTGCCGTAATCATTTTAGTTATTGAACCAATATGATATTTTGTTTCAGCATTGTAACTTATATCATTAAGTTGTTTTTGACCAAAACTTCTGTTATAAATCTCTTCTCCATTTTTGAAAATTGAAACACTTCCAATGCCTCTATTATTATTTTCAATATGAGTTATAAAACTATCTATTTTTTTTATATCGATGTTCTGAGCATAAGTTGTTAAGCCAAAAAAAATGGCTACTATCAAAATAATTATTTTTAATTTCATTGCATTTTCCTCTTTTTAATTTCTGTAACAGTTAGTATACATACAATGTTTCCTGTTTTGTATCATTTTAGAACTTAAAATTTCAACAAATTAATCTAATAAATGTAATAATTGGTTAATTTTCATCTAATAGTATTGAGATAAAGTTTACAAATAGTTGTTTCCTATCTCTATTTTCTTTAAATTCTTCAAGCATAAAAGATGTGTTGTGTTTCAATTTTTTCTTGAAACAAAGTTTCCCATTTACATAAACCTTTATTTTCTTTTTCAAATCAACCATTTCGGGTGAAATATAAATTTGAAATGATTTTATGCAAGACGTTTTTATATCAAAAACATTATTATTATAATTTGCGACTATTTTTCCAGATTTTCGTGGAAATGCAAAAGCATTTACATTAACTTCTTTAGTAATAAGGCTATCTTCCTTATCGTATTCATACCATTTTATTATCTTAAAATTTAGGTTTTTATGCCAATTTTTTCTTTGTGAAAGTGTATCAAGTTTGGTATTTTGCAACCAATCAATATTTCCATATTTATCATTATCAAATTCCCAATTTATTTCTTTTGGGTAAGGATTTCTTACCCTATTTTTCAAGTCTGCAAACAGAATTTTATACGCAGGTTCGGATTCGTCAAACTTTGGAAACCAATGCGGAAAACCGTTATATCTATAATCCTTATAATCAGCATTGATACTTTTCATCAATACATTTAAACTATCATTAGCATTTGGCGGATAGTAATAATCTTGGTCAGTAGAAAAATTAATAAACGAACGGTTTTTTATGTTTTCAACGAATGTTCCACCGGTATAAACTTTTGGGTGTGTATTAAATCCGTACATTCCTGCGAACAAACTTGGCTCTTTCATTAAATACGAAAATGAGCCTGTTGCACCGTTAGAGTGTCCCGAAATAAATATTTTATTATCGTCAATATTTATTGCTTTTTTGGCTCTTTCTGTAATATTATGGTTGCATTTTTATTTTTCTAATATGTGGTAAAAATCCAGTTGCCATCAATATTTTTAAAAAGAAATAATTCA
>PDON01000079.1 GCA_002742935.1 Candidatus Cloacimonadota bacterium
GTATAACTTTATCTATCAGTCTGGGAAAAGTTTTAAGATTTTTGTCAAAATCTATAAACTTTTTATGGCATTTCTTTTGTAGCCAAAAGAAACAAAAGCAGAATTAAGATAAAATTACCTAAAAAGTCAGACTTTCGAGAAGCGAGTAGTACAAAGAATTGATTTTTTATGTGATCTGAGCCTAGAACTACTAGGTAATTTGAGCAGAAAAAATTGATGACGCAGTAATGTGAAGTTTATCGGAAGTCTGAGGGCAAAGCCAAGCCATAAAATATTTCCGATGATGTTAGCTCAAACCCTTGTAGGGTTTGCCGATTCCACCGCTATGTCGGAAATTGGAATAGGATATTAAACAATTTCCGAATAGAGGATACATCGGTTCCTCCTACTCATATAATATCATTCTTTTGAAGAATTTATTAAGAGCTTAAAAGAAAGATTTAATTTTTAAGTATGAGATAATTTTTTTATATCGAACTCAGGTTAGATTAAATAGTGGTTAATATGCTTATATCAAACTAAGATTAAAACTAATACTATTTGAGTAGAAGATACTTATAATATGCAAAAAACTCTCTAACCAATGAGTATAGATCTCTTACTTCATAATAATCGCTACTTGCAGATTCAACCTTTTTAAATCCCAGTTGTTTAAATGCTAATCTGGATCTTTTTATATGGTAGAATTGGGATACTATTACCAGAGTATCAATATCCGGATGGGCTTTTTTGAAGTTTACAGCTGTTGCCTTGGTATTTATACCTAAGTTGTCAATCTCAATATCACTCTCTTTCACTCCATTTTGGATAAGATATTCAGCCATTTTGCTACCTTCATTATACCCTTCAGATCCTAATCCACCACTTACAAAAAAGGTTTTAATAACCCCTCTATTGTATAGCTCTAATCCTTTATCAACTCTTGATCTCAATCTAGGAGATAGAGTTCCATCATGATTAACCTTATTTCCAAAAATGACACAATAGTTCTGTTTAGTATAGTTATCATCTAAACCCTCTTTTACTGTAAATATAAGATGGAGTAAAAACCAAACTATAATAAACAGAACTATGTATCTAATCCATTTCATTTAAATTATACCCTTTTTAAAGATCCTATTCCAATCTATAGCTGGTAGAGTAACTTAATCTTGAAAGTATTTCATCAGTACACCCTTTAGTAAGTGCTAGAATAGATTTTTGGGTTATATCCTTAAATGGATCGGTTAAATATCCAAGCTTAACTATTACAATATCGCAATCTTTAGGATTTACCCCAACTGTTTCAAACACCTCTGTACCTATAAATCCTATGTGTTTTGATACTATTAAAAGTTTATATTTAGCCGTTTCAAATAGTATGACTACACTCTTATAAAAATCAAAATCTTCAGATACAGCTTTTACCTTTCCTTTAATCTTGACAGGTTTACAATTGAAATTATCGTAAACACCACCTACGCTTATCTCTATCTCCTTATTAGGATCTTTTCTATAGCTTTCTAAACATATTTCAGCAGCTTTTTTATCAAAGATTCCACCATAAGCTATATTTTTACCTTTGAGATCTTTACTCTCTAAAAGTGAAAGTATAGTTGTATTATCCCCTGAAGATCCTGCTGTAGGGTTATCTCCAGAATCAGATATAAAAACAGGTCCCTTATTACCCTCAATATCAAAGTGGGATATTGCTTCGGAGATAGCTTTTTCAGGATCTAAGGCTATTCCAGAAAATCTAAACTCTGGTATGGTTTTATCAAATTTATCTATCAGGTCATCTACAAGTTTATCTCCATACTCTTTATCATTATCCGTAACTACAAGGGCAGTAACCCCATTATCTTTACTATCAGCCCATGGGAACCCTAGAAGATATGAAGCGGCTAGAACTTTATCACTCTTTTCACACTCCTTTAGAGCATCTATTAAACCATTCATTGGGTAGATCTCTGTTTCAGATCTCTCTCCTGCTATTAGGAATGGTAGTTTTTTATAACTAATTTTTGGATCTGCTTTTCCGAGAAGTTTCATTTCGAGTATAGCTGCTGCATGAGCACCTGTTTCATATACATCGACATGTGGAGCTGTTTTAAACCCTACAAAAGCATCGCAATTGTTTAACATATCATCACTCATAGTAGCGTGCATATCAAGAGCTGATATTATAGGCTTATCAGGAAAGATCTCTCTTACCCTTTTCAAGATATCAGCTTCAGCATCGCCAATGTTCTCAATTCTCATCGATCCGTGAAGAGCTAGGAGGATAGCATCTATATTATCCTTGTTTTCTATAAGTTTTTTTATAAAAGGTTCTCTAAGTTTTTCTACCCAAAGTTTCTCTTCAACTTCTCCATTAGGAACAGCTTTACCAAAAACAGTAGGTATTAGATTAAACTCCTCTTTACCCTCAAAATATTCAATCATACCTTTAGCCATTATGTAAGAATCGCTATTTTGATATATTTCGTTATCATAGAAGATTATAAACTCCTCTATCCCTGTTATGATTGGGTTAAAAGTATTTGATTCGTGAAAGAACCCTCCAAAAGCTATGTTAAACATATTAAATTTCCTTCTATTAAATATTTTTATTTTTCCCTTAAAACTTATATGTAGAGATATTTCTCTGAATAAGCTTACTTATAATTTATAGTTCAATTTTTGAGAATATTCAATATTTGATTTTTATTGGTTAATCTCCAAAATTTGGGATCTATGATGGGGAAAACTATTAACAAAATTATATAATGTTATAAATGTTTATCATTACATAGAATGTATGGATGATGGAAATAAAGAGGTCAGACACGATATCTGTCCCTACAATTGGTAATGTAAAAATCAACCTGTAATAGGGTAATAAAAACATTTAAGCCCTAACTAAATATTCATTATATTTCAAAATTAGACTATTGCCAAATTATATAACTATTTTTACCTTTCTAATTGAAAGATTTTATATGAAAAATCCAAATAAAAACAGGAGAATTCTATGTTTGAGAGGTGGTTGTGGATAGCTTTATTCGTAGTATTAATTGTAATGTTCTTTGTATCCTGTAGTGATGATAGTAGCACAGGAGCTTTAAATGAGATCACTCCGGTAGAAATGATTCTAGTAGAGGGTGGAACCTTTCAAATGGGAGATCATTTCAACGAGGGAGAAAGCGATGAAAAACCTATTCATGATGTAACTCTAAGATCTTTCTATATAGGTAAGTATGAGATAACTCAAAAGGAGTACCAAAGTGTAATGGGTAATAATCCAAGTTATTTTAAAGGTGATAATCTCCCTTTAGAAAGTATAACTTGGTATGATGCTGTAGATTATTGTAATAAACTTAGTGATCAAGAAGGATTGGAAAGGTGTTATAGTGGATATGGTTCAAATTTCACCTGTGATTTTACTAAAAATGGTTACAGATTACCTACAGAAGCTGAGTGGGAGTATGCAGCCAGAGGAGGGGTTAATCATAGTGATAATTATAAGTATTCTGGTTCTAATAATATAGGTAAAGTTGCTTGGTATAATTCAAACTCTGGTAAAAAAACTCACGAAGTTGGAACAAAAGTACCAAACCAATTAGGAATTTATGATATGAGTGGTAATGTTCGTGAATGGTGTAATGATTGGTATAGTGACTCTTATTACAGTAACTCCCCTAGCAGTAATCCTACAGGTCCTAGCAGTGGCTTTAGACGCGTGTTTCGTGGTGGTAGTTGGGGCAATATCAATTACTTCTGCCGTCTTTCTTTTCGTGAAAACATCCTCGCCATCAACAGCGATAAAAGCCTGGGACTCCGTCTGGTTCGCTCTACAGGAGAGTAAGTTTCCTACGGAAAGTTGAGAATGTTTTGAAAATATTGGCTATTTATATTCCATCCCAATAAAATTATAAGATGTGATAAATGATTGCCATCAATAGAATGTATAGATAAGGAAAACAAAGGACAGACGCGAGATCTGCCCCTACAGGCGTTAATGGAACACTAACCATTAATGTTAAACTGATCGAGAATATAGTGTAGGAGTAGGTTTTATGCTAATTCTGCTTTTGGCTACAAAAGAAGTACCCATAAAAAGTTTATAGATTTTGACAAAAATCTTAAAACTTTTCTCAGACTGGCTAAAAACGAGTAGTACAAGGAATTGATTTTTATGTGATTTGAGCCTAGAGATACTAGGTGATCTATTGCAAAAAAAATCGATGACGAAGTAATGCGAAGTTTATCGACAGTCTGAGATATTATCCATAATCTTTCTTACCCTTCTAACCAAATCTCTATCCGTAACCTTTCTCTTAAACTCATCTCTGGGATATCCACTCATAGGGATATTACTTTTGAAATCCATTCCCGTACTCTCCTCTTTAAAAGCTGTCATATGGATCTCTTTTGATTTGGTTTCATCTATAAATTTTTCAATATTATGTTCTCTTAAACCTGATCCGGGTAGTATAGTTAATCTTTCCCCTGCTACCTCTGTAAGTTTTTTTATCATTTTAACAGAATCTACAGCTCTATTTTTCTGACCGGATGTAAGAACTCTTTCAAACCCAAGGGATATAATATTTTCAAGAGCTAAAAAAGGATCTGCCGATGTATCAAAAGCTCTATGGAAGGTTGTACTCATAGGTTTTGAAATCTCTATAAGTTCTCTATTTCTCTCCATATCTATTGTACCATCTCTGTTTAAGATTCCAAAAACAACACCGTCTACCCCAAGAGATTTTGCCATTTCTATATCATTTTTCATTACCTCAAACTCCTCATTGGTATAGAAAAAATCGCCACCTCTTGGTCTTATTATAATGTGGAGTTTTGTTTTATTTAACCTCTCTCTACAAGATTTTACAACTCCATAAGAAGGGGTTGTCCCCCCCTCAACAAGGCTATCACAAAGCTCAACTCTATCAGCACCTCCCAATTGAGCGTTTACGGCAGATTCCACAGAATCAATACAGATTTCAAGTTTCATATTTACTCCAACTATAAATCTAAAATATAGATATGAAAATTATTTTTTTTAAAATTATCACTATTTTCAATATCGTTAAACAGCTTAAACTTAATTCTCTTATCCTTTCCCAGAAGCATAGGAGGAAAACCGTAATAAACCTCTTGTATACTCTTACTGCTAATAGAGATACTATTTTCGAGAGATGAAAGATAGAAAATATTTTTACCTTTTCTTAGCTTACTCTTTCTTATTAGTTTGCCTTCACTATTTAAAACAGATTTGGAAAATGTCAACAGAGAGCTGTTATCATCTTGTAATTCAAAAACAATCTTAAACCTCTCGGGAGCTCTGTTTATAATATCAACAAGGTTAAGAAACTCCTCATTGACTACTTTCCTCCTCTTTCCATTTGATCCTGTTAGAAAATAGTTCCCTTTCTTCCTCATAAAGTTTAAAGAATCGTTAGATATATGTTTAGCTCCGTTTAGGAATGAGAGATTATACTTGTTTTTAAAATCATATATCTTGGATGTAAATTTATCCATTTTCATATTGAATTTTTTATAAAGTACCTCTTTTAATCTAAATTTTGATTTTAATTTACCATTGTTTAAGATCCAATCACTGCTACCTCTTTTAACAATGGTATAGGAGTTTTTATATTTGGATATTAGAGAGATTGCTTTCTTAAAAAACTCGTTTTGATCACTCTTTTTATAGTTATTAAGGTCAAGTTTTACTACAAGAAGATGTTCACTTTTTTTGTGTACTTTTACAATTTGTGAAAACTCCGTATAACTTTCATAAATATCTAAACTATCACAAAAGATCTCGTCATAGTGTGATATAGGTTTCCTATTGTTTGAAAAAAAGATTGTTTTTAACTTCGTTTGATTTAAGATAGAGTTCTTATTAAGAAACTTTTCTATAATAGAATCTTTTTTAACTACAGATTCTCTATTACCAAAAAGATACTCATCATCTCTTTCAATAAATCTATTAATCTTTGTAAAACTATTATCAATATCTATTGAATCTCCATCTACATAAAGAAAGACAAGGTCTGTTCTTTTTCTGTTCCTCCAATCTTTTCTTATAACGGAGTATTGAGTTATATTTCTAATTGTAACCATATCAAGATTTTTAATCTCAAAATTTAGCTTACCCTTTACAAACAATCCTCCAACAACCTCCCTCTTGTAGTTAAAAAATAGAGGATGCCTTTTTCCATTAATGGTAATCTCAACTCTTGATGAATCTAAAACAGGTTTCTCTTTTGATACAAGTTTAAACATAATGTACTTACTTGTTTTAAAATCCAATGTAAGGGAATCTTTAAAACTATAACCTTTGAGAGAGTCTATTAAAGCAACATCTCTGTCAATCCTTAAAAACTTATTTTTCGGTATAGTGTCAACTAGAACTATATTTTCAAAAGGTTCAAATAATCTTTTTTCAACTATACTATTGGGTGTTTTTTCCTTGTACAATCCAAATATGAAGTATAGTAAAACAGGTATTATTATAAGTAGGAGGTGGATCTTTTTCATAAATTTCTCATTTTTGATTTTACTCTTAGAAATTTTAATCCAAACATTAATTTAAACTTATACTAAATGGGAAATCTAATTTCTTAAATAAATATAACCCTTTTTCTGTAGATCCTAATTAAATTGGTAGATAAAAGCTATACTACTTTTAATGATAATATTCTCATCAACACTAAAGATAAAAGGCATATATCCTTGAAGTGAAATATCAAAACCAAAACCGTTATTCCAAGTATATTCACAATTTAACCCTGCAAATATATGATTTACGGAAAAGGTGTTTTTTGTTTCCAAATATCTGTTAAGTGAAATTCCCAAATCACCTAAAAAGACAAGATCTTGTGTTCTCTTTGTAATTCTGTAAGTAATACCTGCGTTTACCTCAACCATATCATCAAAATCACCACCGTTGTATATATTTCCAATCTCCACCAGTGAAGCTATCTTTTTATTAAAGAAATAGTTATATGCCAAAGAGTTGGTTACATCTGCTTTACTACCTTGAAAAGTAGCTCCCGCCTTTACTCTTAACTTATGATGCTTTAGAGTGTAATAGAGTTTCATCTTTTCAGCTCTATTGTTTTCAAAGATATTGAAATCCTCACCAAATGAGGTAAAAACTATTGATATAATAATCAGCATGAAGTATTTTAACATTAAATCCTCTCCTTGGAACAAAGTTTAGGATGTAAAATAAACGATTAATAAGGTAAAATCAAATAATGAATCAAACTTATTTAGAACTACTCGATCCAAAATTTATATCAAAAACATCCAATCTAAATATTGCTACAAGATATATTCTTCAAGGATTTATGTTGGGTAAGCATAGGAGTAAATTTCATGGGTTTAGTGCAGAGTTTTCAGACAGGAAACCCTATGTTTACGGTGATAATATAAGAGATATTGATTGGAAACTTTACGGTAAAACGGATAGATATTTCACCAAGCTTTACGAAGATGAGACAAATATATACTCATATCTTTTTTTGGATGGAAGTAGATCTATGCAGTATTTGAGTAAAGAATCTGTTTCAAAGTTTAGATATGCTCAATACTTGGCAGCTTCAATAATAAGGATAATGCTCTCCCAAAATGATTCAGTAGCCTTAGGTCTCTACGGAAACAAGATAGAGAAATTTATACCCCATAAGTCTGGTATATCAAATTTGACACTTTTTTTAAAGGAGCTTTCTCTTTCTGATTTTATAGATGAGAGGGGGAGTGAAAATTTTTACAGTTCTATTTCAGATTTTATAACCAAGAGAGGTATGATATTTATATTTAGTGACTTTTTACAACCTGTAGAAACCATTCTGGATAAGCTAAAGGGGTTAAAAAAGTCAGGGAATGATATTATTTTATTTATGATTAACGATAGTAGCGAGATAGAGTACAATCTAAAACCGGGTCATAGAGTCAAGGATATGGAGACAGGCAAAATAATTGAGATAAACTCTAGTAGACTTATAGAAAGATACAATGAGGAGTTTGAAGCTCACAGATCAAAGTTTAGAGAGGAAGCTGTATCAAATGAGATTGATCTTATTGAGATAGATACCAAAACACCTTTTAATATACCTTTGACGGAGATGGTGCTTTTGAGGGGTAAGAGGAGGTAGGATAAACCATTATTTTTTACTCAATCGTTTAAAGATTTATTCTAAAAAAATGCCAAATATGGAGAGGTAAGATGAATAATTATAAATATCTCACATACTATATTATTCTAAGCATGCTAATTCCCTTGAAACTGTATTCAGATGCTAATAAAAAGAATCATTTAGTGGGTATAAATTTAGGGTATCTTACAGGTCCAACTTTATCATATCAATATTACTTCACAGGGAATTTTGGATTTCAATCAGATTTAGGGGGAGTCCCAATGCACAATGAATATGTAATAAACTCTTGTATAAGTGGAGTAATTAAGGGCAACGCAAACTCCAGTTTACTCCCTATGTTTTATACCGGTATTCATTGGCTTTTTGGCGAATATGATGATGGATACAGAGGACCATCTGGATCGGCAATCGATTTAACGGGATATTCTAAAAGGAATCTACTATTTATAAGAGCAGGAGTAGGATTTAATATAAGTTATAAAAATATTACATATAATATATCAGGTGGAATTAATTATAGAATTAATATGCAATATGAAGATGGAGGAGAGAAATGGTTTCCAAGTATAAATATTGGGATATATATACCTTATGGCAGTAAGATATAAAAGATATCTATTACTTCCCCCTAATATATAATAATCTCTCTATGAATCCTATTTATGAACTCCTTAACAAAAGATATTCTCCTGTCGATATACTCAAGATCTATACTCTCCCTCTCACTCTTTCCCGAAGGTATATCACATTGGTGAGAGATTTGATTTCTTCTTACAACCAAAAGATTTATCATATCCTCAACCTCTCGGTATGAAAGCTCCATATCCTTAGCAATATATTTAATCTTTTTATGTATCTTTTCATCAATAATTGAAAGACCCTCTTTAATCTTATCCATCTTTTGAAAGGATTGGGTTCTATTCCTAAAGTTTATCTCATCTTTAAGCCACTCTGTAGATTCAGGATTTAGAATAGCCTCCTTTACACATTTAAGGGAGATAATAAAGTTGTTATACTCCTTTGTCTCCTCCCTCTCATTTTCAAATATTTGGATTATACCAATCCTAATAATTTCATGTATATAGTAATCAATGGCACTTACAAGCATAACTACCTCAAAACGAAACATCTCCTCGTTATTCAATTGAGGTAATTTTTTATATTTCTCTATCCTGCCATAAATTGCATCAATATTCTTATTAAACTTCCCCAAAGCTTTAGATTCTTGAAGATCTTTAATTACTCTCGATCTGTTTATAGATCTTGTTTCCTCTGATCTTGAAAAGAGATTATCCATTTTTCACCTCTGAAACATTGGAATCTAAAAATGGGATTGCTCCATACTTACCCTTTATATAACCTTTTCTTATATTCTCATCTTTTCTGATAGATTTAAGATCTGAAAGTGAGTAGAAATCACTTTCGCCAAGAGAGTTTTTTTCAGTGAAATATATTTGATCCCTTCTAAAAAAATCTAAATCTAAAAGGTTGGTATCATGGGTTGTAAAGAAAAGCTGTCCTCCGTTGGGATTGCTCTCTTTATTGTTAAACATTTTAACTAGATATTGTGAAATCATAGGGTGAAGGCTGGTATCGAGCTCATCAACAACAATCAGTTTTCCCTGACTCATTATATCTATCCAAGGACCTATAAGCTCAATAAGTTTTTGAGTCCCCTTACTCTCCTCTAATAGATCAAACTGCATACCTACAATATTACCTTCAAGATCGTACCCTTTTCTCAACAGTTTAAGTTCAGAAAAACCCATAGATCTAGGATCTTTATTGTATGGAGAGGATCTTTTTTCAACCTTACCCCTTATATCAACAATACCCGTTCCTAAATCTGAAAGGATTGATATTAAAAGTTTTTTAAATCTAATATTCTTCTCAACCTTTTGTATTGTATATTCAAGCCAATTATAGTTTTTTTCAAAATTTGAGTTTATTAGTATTTGATCTTTAAAATATCTAAAAGCCGGTATAATCTTTTCATAGTTCCAAACGGCAGCAGAGGAGAGGAAGAGTTTATTTTTATTGGTTCGAGAAGCGAGAACTTCTAACTCCTTTTTATCGGATTTGAAATTGTAACTATCCAGCTCTCTTTCAAATATTATAGTTTGCCTCCCATTGGGGTAGGTGTGTAAAAACTCACTGACTACCCTCTCATTTGTAAAGGAGAACCCATATCTGTATCGTTGATCGTTTTGGATAAATAGAAACTCAAAGAGGGTAGGTTTTGTATGGTATTCAACCTTTAACTTAAAAGGGTTATACGGTATCTGATCCCCATCGTGGAGATTTGATGAGGTCATAATTATATATTGGGCAGCATTTATAGCTTTTGCCATATTGGTTTTACCGGAGCCGTTTGCTCCATAGGTTACAATTGTAGGAAGTATTCTTAAATCGCTACTTTCACGAATATAGTTTTGATGTTCTTCATCTTTGGTTGCAAGAAAATTTATTTCACACCTTTTTGATATAGATCTAAAGTTTTCAACGGAGAATTTTAATAACACGACTGCCTCTTTTTAAAATTTATTTGTTTAATTTACGAAAAAGCGTCGAAAATACAAGATAAAAGATCTATTAAAGGTAAAATATATTGACATTTCATGTTAAAATACTATATTCCGATTGTGCCAATAATTAGTGAATGGTAGAATTTATCTCTCAATGTTAAATTAAAAGCAGGTTTCAATAAAAATTATAAGAAACTCCTCTGTTGCACCTGTGGCTTGTTGTAGAAATCAGGAATCTCCTAAAAATGGTATAGTTGATCCATCTACTAATTCAGATGAATAGTATTATTCAAGATATGGGAAATATACCATCTTATTTTGGTGTATTTTTTTGATTGAAACTATTTAAGATTGAGATCAAAGCATATTAATAAGGATTTATTTAGATAGGTATGATAGAGTTAATTAATATAAATAAAAGTTATAAGGTTCAGAATAGGCGAACAGGTTTAGTAGGGGTTGTAAAAGATCTTATATTGCCTACTTACTCAAAAATAGATGCTCTTTCAAATATTAATTTAAGGATAGAGAAGGGAGAGCATGTAGGAATAGTAGGTAAAAATGGTTCAGGGAAATCAACCTTAACAAAAATAATATCATCTATTTTGAGACCAACCTCAGGTATTATAAAATTTGAAGGAGAACTTATATCTAATGATATAAAAAGATATAAGAGAAGTATAGCTTTAATGTTTGGACAGAGAAGTCAGTTATACTTTAATATGGCATTTTTGGAATCTATAGAATTATTTAGATTGATGTATGGTGTAAGTAAATCTGATGCTAAGAAGAGGATTGATTTTTTGATAGAATCTTTATCACTAAAAGATCTACTAAAAAAAAGTATCAGAGAGATGTCTCTAGGTCAGAGAATGAGGTGTGAAATAGCTATAATCTTACTACATCAACCTAAAATTATATTTTTGGATGAGCCAACAATTGGATTGGATGTAGAGGTTAAAGAGCAGTTTTATAGCCTGATAAAAGATTATACCAATAAAACAGAAGCTACACTTATTTTGATTTCTCACGATGTAAGTGATATTGTAAACCTTTCAAATAGGTTGTTATTGTTAGATAATGGATTTCTTAAAGAGGATATAGAAACTAGTAAATTTATCTCAACTCATAATAGTAGTAAAATTGTTGAACTCTCTTTTTACAATAGATCTGAATTGGAGAGGGTTAAGGGGTTTTCTGTTGTAGATATTGACAAATTAAATAATACACTCTCTATTTTAGTGGATAAGGATCTTTCAGTGATTGAGCTTCTTGAGCAAATGGAGAACAGAGATACAATTAAAAACATCTCTGTTAGGGATCAGGATTTTAAATCTGTTTTGTTGAACTATTATAGATCTAAGTAGTTTATGAATTACTTTTTGGGTGTTATAAATATCAATTTGAAAAACCATTTTTACTTTAGGGTCTCAGCAATTTTTTCAATAAGGCTCTTTCTGTAATATT
This sequence comes from Candidatus Cloacimonadota bacterium, assembly GCA_002742935.1. Taxonomy (GTDB): domain Bacteria; phylum UBA4055; class UBA4055; order UBA4055; family UBA4055. The sequence goes on from PDON01000079.1 coordinate 12,125, forward strand.
ATGGTTGCATTTTTATTTTTCTAATATGTGGTAAAAATCCAGTTGCCATCAATATTTTTAAAAAGAAATAATTCATAT
>PDON01000060.1 GCA_002742935.1 Candidatus Cloacimonadota bacterium
GTAGTGCTAGACCTTGAAAATTATAGTAGTGGTGTTTACTACTCAAAATTGACAGTAAACAATAAAGTTGTTACGGCTAAACATGTTTATATAAGGTAGCTCTTTCTATCCAGAGCTATAATCTTTTTAAAATAAACAGAAGGGGGCTTTTATGAAAAAGTGTAAAGCAAAGAAATTATGATAATTCACAATTCACCTGTCTGCGTGCGTAACACGCACAGGTAGACAATTCACCATTAAAACAATCTATTACTTTTATATCGAACTCAAGTTATCTCTAACTTTCTTGAAAGCTTTCAATCTTACCCATCTTTATAAGTAGTAGGATACCCGGAATTGCCAATATTGAACAGAGGATAAAAAACTGAAAATAGCTAATACTCTCAATCAACACTCCTGAAAATCCCGAAAGAAATGTTCTTCCAAAAGAGGCTAAAGATGCAAATAGTGCGTATTGGGTAGCGGTAAATCTTCTATTTGTCATACCTGCCATAAAAGCTACCATGGCAGAAGTACCCATACCACTACTTAAATCCTCAAAAGCTATCACAGAGGTAAGAGCAAGTTTTGTAGGTAAAAGTGTCAAAATAGATAAAAATGCTGTTGAGATTGCCTGTAAAAAACCAAAAGCCCAAAGAGATTTGTATATACCTATTTTAAAGATAACCCAACCCCCAATAAAGAGACCTGCCATAGAGGATAAAAAGCCGATACCTTTAGTAACCTCAGCTATTGTTTTATTATCAAATCCAACATCTACATAATAGGCTCCAAGCATAGATCCGGCTATTGAATCACCCATTTTAAAGAAGATTACAAACATAAGTATCCAAATTGCAAATGGTCTTGTTAAAAACTCCTTAAAAGGTTCAATTACAGCCTCCTCAATTGTAGAAGGAGGTTTTCCTTCCATTTTAGGTTCATTACAGATATAGGTTGCAAATATACCAACAATCATTAAAGCTGCCATTAAAAGGAACATTTGGTTAAATGAAAAATCCAAAGTTTTAGGATCAACTGCCCAGAGACCAAATCCGGAAGCCATCAACATACCCACCCTGTAACCGTAAACACCTATACTGGCACCAATACCAAGCTCACTATCAGGTAAAATTTCCCTTCTGTAGGCATCAACAGCTATATCTTGAGTAGCACTAAATATACAGAGAATAGTTCCCATTAGTACCAGATATGGAACAGAAACAACAGGATCTCCTAAACTTATGAGAATAAGGGAAATTACCAATCCAAGTTGGGTTATAATGAGCCAAGATCTTCTTCTACCCATTTTAAAAGGGATAAATCTATCCAAGAGGAAAGACCACATAAAGTTAAAAGTATACGGTATTGTAATCCAGGAGAAGTATCCAATTGTGGAGAGATCAACACCCTCTCTTCTCATCCATATTTTTAGAGTTGAGTAGAGAAGCATTATGGGAAGACCACTACTAAACCCAAGCAAAAAAACTATAATCATTCTCTTACTTCTAAGAGATTTTATTAAATCGATAAAATTTGTACTACCGGACATACAACACCTTCTATTATTCTCTAACCTTCTTTAAGATAAACAGAACCTCTTTATCTCCATAAAAACCTTCAATCTTCTCAATACCTCTACTAGATATATAGTAATTTAGGTCTCTGCTCTCCTCACTATAGTACTCACTCTCCCCAATGTAAGATGAGATAAAAACCCTTATAACATCTACCTCTTTTCCCTCGACATCTAAAAGTTCATAACTGTGGGAATAAACAGTTACACTGTTCAAATCTGTGATATATCCAATTAGAGGATTATCGTAATCTGTCATAATAATAGGAGTAGGATATTCATGAAAAGAGTTGTTTGAAATACCCTCAGAGTAACCCCACTCAATAAGCTTACTATTATCTACACTCCAATATCTCATAGTTTCAAAATCCGGATCTTCCGTAAAAAGTTTAAAATCAGAGATCTTTGTAAGGAGCATACCGTTATTAAATTCACTACCCATATTAACTAGAGAATCAAGAGTTGTATAGCCATCTACCGTAACCTCATAGATCCAAGCTTTATGCTCTAGAGGAAACTCTCCAATTGCTATAACTCTACCATCTGTTGGAGAACTGCAAGAGATGAGAATGGAGAAAATAACAATTGATATAAATATTTTTAATCTATTAAATTTCATATAAAACCCCATTTTTATGTAAAAAAGTTATACAGAACAAATTAAATTTAAGCAAAAAATCTTACAATTTGTAAATAAATTACAGAAAATTTGATTTCCCCATTAATCCTAGCTTCTCGAAGAATACAACACTTTTGACAAGTTTGGAAAAAGTTTTAAGATTTTTTTCAAAATCTATAAACTTTTTATTGGCACTTCTTTTGTAGCCAAAAGAAACAAAAGCTCTTCTTTTTCTTATCAAAAAGAAGCAAAAACATAATTGGGGCATAAAGCCCTGAGTTACTTACCATTATTGATGATGAAGGCTCAAACCCTTGTCGGGTTTGCCGATTCCACCGCTATATCGGAAACTGTTATTTGGAATGGGATATTAGTTGTTTCCGATCTAGAGGATACATCGGTAATGGAGGTTTGCTCTACATCCTTCTTTTGGTAAGATTCCAAGTTTACCTGTTTCGACAGAGTTAACCGATATAGCTATTTAGGCTATCTAGGTTTCTTATTTTTTAATAAAAGAAGCAAAATAATAAGGAGATCAAACTCCCACCTCCGTCCTCGGTCTCCGGTCTCCTGTCTGCGTGCGTGGCACGCACAGGCAGATCCCTCTTCTGCCTTTCACTTTCTTGCTCTTTTACCTAAAAGCTTAATTCAACAGAATTGCTTTATACCTGCTCTTTTTTATATCCTCAAAAATATCTTATGGTGTATTGATATCCCCCTCAATAAAATTATATGATGTGATGGATGTTCATCATCAATAGAATGTATGAATAGAAAAAGGACAGATAGAAGATCTGCCCCCAGACTGTCAATAAACTTCCCATTACTGCATCATCAATTTTTTCTGCAATGGATTACCTAGTATTTCTAGGCTAAAATACCATAAAAAAATGAACATAAAACTTTATCAGAATCCTTTAAACATCTCCCCTACAAGATTAGCCAAAATAAAGAGTTTCGAGAAGCGAGTAGTACAAGGCGAGTTAAATTTGAGTAGCGGAGCTTACAATTAGTAAGTGAGACTGTCAATAAACTTCCCATTACTGCATCATCAATTTTTTTCTGCAATGGATCCCATAAAAAAAATGAACATAAAACTTTATCAGAATCCTTTAAACATCTCCCCTAAAAGATTAACCAAAAATAAAGAGTTTCGAGAAGCGAGTAGTACAAGGCGAGTTAAATTTGAGTAGCGGAGCTTACGATTAAGTAAGTGAGCAACGGAAAATTTAACTCAACGCAGTAATACGAAGCTTATCGAGACTCTTTAGACATTTTTTTTATTTCTTGAACAAGAACATCCGCAGCCTCACTCTCCTTTATCTTCTTGACAACCTTACCCTTAACAAAGAGAAGAGCTTCCTTTCTTCCACATGCAATTCCGAGATCTGCCTCTTTAGATTCTCCAGGACCGTTTACTGCACAACCCATTATAGCTATGTTTAAATTTGGATCCAGCTTCTCTTTTTCCAACCTTTTTTCAACCTTATCTACAATAGAGGCTAGATCAACATCAGTCCTGCCACAGGTTGGACATGATATAATATTAACACCACCTGATTTAAGGTGTAGGGATTTTAAGATCTGTTTAGCAACCTTTATTTCCTGATTTACATCTCCTGTTAAAGAAACCCTGATGGTATCCCCTATACCCTCGGCAAGTAGAGTACCTATACCAATACTGGATTTTATTGAACCAATGTTGTAAGCTCCCGCTTCTGTTACACCTAAGTGAAGAGGATAATCAAATATTTTTGCAACCTCTCTGTAAACTTGAATCATAAATAAAACATCTGAAGATTTAAGGGAAAGGATTAGATCCTCAAAACCCTCCTTATCAAAATAGCCGAGAGATCTTTTCATACTCTCAACCATCCCTTTAGGAGTTACACCTCCATACTTGTCAACAAGATCCCTTTCTAAAGATCCTGAATTAACACCAACCCTTATGGAAACACCATTCTGTTTACAAGCCCTAATAACCTCTTTGGTTTTAGCCTCTCCCCCAATGTTGCCGGGATTGATTCTAATCTTGTCAATACCGTTATCAATAGCGGCTAAAGCCATTCTATAATCAAAATGGATATCCCCTACCAGAGGTATATTTATCCTTCTTTTTATCTCCTTGACAGCTTTGGCAGCTTCAAGAGTTGGAATAGTTACTCTAACAAGCTGACAACCAACCTCTTCAAGACCTAAAATCTGCTCTACAGTCCTTTCAATATTTTCAGTTTTAGTATTACACATTGACTGGATAACAATATCATGTTCTGAACCTACCCAAATATCTCCAACCTTAACAGATCTTGTTTTTCTTCGTGGTATTACCAAATGGGAACTCATATATCAACTCCAAATTACTACTATAATAGTTTTATATTTTAAACACTTCAATATAATAAAATTTATCGATTATTTTAGAGTAAAATTCTTTACTTATCACTATAATAATATTAACTTTCAACGAATTTGTTTCCAATCTATGTAAAATTTTAAATTTATGAGGTTATAAATGAAAAAGTATCCTATAATATTTAAGCCATACCTTGTGGAAAAAGTCTGGGGTGGAGAAAAATTAAAAGAGTTTGGTAAAAAAGTTGATAAAAACATTGGTGAAAGTTGGGAGATCTCCTGCCGTAAAGAGTGGAACTCCACAATACTAAACGGAGAGTATAAGGGTAAAAATATATCATATTTAATGGAAAATTACCAAATGGAGTTTTTTGGTTACAGCTTTGATAAATTTCCTCTACTTATAAAATTTTTAGATATAAATGATAAACTTTCGGTTCAGGTACACCCTGATGATAAATATGCTCAGGAAAAAGAGAATGATTTTGGAAAGTTTGAAACATGGTATATAATGGATGCAAGTGAAGATGCAACCATCATTGCCGGTCTTTCAGATAAATTTAAAAATATTAAAGATCTAAAGAACAAGCTTAAAAAAGGTGATGATTCTCCTCTTAAAAAGGTTAAAGTTAAAAAGGGTGATTTCCTCACAATTGAACCGGGTTTAGTCCATGCGACTATTGAGGGATTTATCCTAATATCTGAAATCCAACAAAACTCTGATACAACTTATAGGTTGTATGATTTTAATAGAGTTGATTCAGAAGGTAAAAAGAGAGAGCTACATTTGACAAAAGCCGGAGAGGTTATAAATCCAAGCCTATCCTCCACAATTCTCAGTACTGAAGATATTGAAATTGAGAACGGTATCTTAGAGCTTTCATCATCGGAGTTTTTCAGGGTATCAAAGATTAAACTAAACAATACTCTTGAGCTTTTTGATGATAAATTCTCAATAATGATGATAATTTCAGGAGATTTGGAGCTTAAAGACTCATTAAATAGTTTCAGATTTAAAAAAGGTGATACCTTTATGCTCCCGGCTAATTACAGCTACTCAATCAGTTCTGATAATTGTGAAATTATATATGTAACTCTTTAAATTATATTTTTTTGAATTTTGGGATTATTCTCACTAACTTACCTATGTGGAAAAGGTGTTTGGGAAATACCGAATTTATTAGTTTGGAAAAGAGACCAAAGAGGTTGGAATAAATATCTTGAAAAAAGTTTTGTATGAAAGGTTGAGTAAATAATAATATGATATTAGTTTTAGTAGAACATTACCTTGACAAATCAGGCAAAGAATATTTTGACAAGTGGATAAATGAAGTCAGAATAATTTTGAATAAATTCAAAGGATTCCAATCCATTGAAAAATTAGAAGATCTAGAAGATAAGGAAAGAACTCTTCTGCTATTAAAATTTGAAAACATTGAATTATTGAGAGAATGGTCAAGCAGTCAGGAACATAATAATATGCTAAAACTTCTTGAAAAACATATGGTAAAAAAACAAAAATCTCAAATTCTAAGAAAATTGTGATCTATTAAAAGGAAGCCTGCCACTAATAAAGTGCATAAATAATAGCGGTTCAATCGCATAATCCAATGTTAAGGCATTCTAAACCACTAAACCTTATTTATAATTTTTTTTGCGTAAATTAAAAAAATTAAAACAAGTCTGAATTATTTTTAATCCCCTACTAATCACAGTAGACCGTTAGCCATAAGAAAAGAGAAATAATGAGTAAGGAAAAAACCAGAATATCAAGATTGATTTCGATTTTAACACAATTACAATCCAAACGAATGATAACAGCAAGGGAAATTGCCGAAAAACATAAGGTAAGTATAAGGACTGTTTATCGTGATATTCGAACACTCGAACAAGCAGGAGTTCCAATCGGAACGGAAGAAGGGAAAGGGTACTTTTTAGTGGAAGGCTATCGTATTCCCCCTGTTATGTTTACCGAAACAGAAGCTAATGCCTTAATAACTGCCGAGAAACTGATATTAAAGAATAAAGACCACTCTTTTACTTCAGAATATCAAAATGCAATTGCCAAAATAAAATCCGTTTTACCTTATTCCCAAAAAGGGAAAATAGAGTTTTTAACTGAAAGAATCCATTTTAGAAATAATATTGAAAATCTCAAAACAAGTGATTACTTAATGGTTATTCAATCTGCAATCTCTAACTTTAATGTTATTGAAATTGAATACCACTCTTTGCAAGGGGATAATACCAAACGCACCATAGAACCTTTTGCACTTTACAGCACACAAGATAATTGGCTATTAATTGCAATGTGCAGACTAAGAAATGATTTTAGGGTATTTCGGTTAGACCATATCCAAAAATTGGTTGTTCATAACCAACACTTTGAACCTCAAAAAATAACATTGCAGGAGTATTTTGAACTATGTAGAAAAAAATGTTTAACCACCCCTGACATACCTTTGTCATAAGCAAGGTCTATCTTTGTAATATCAATAATAAAAAAATGGATTTAAGATGGAGAAAATAAACATTGAAACATTTACCGTAATCGGTATTTCTGTAAGAACGACTAATGAAAATGGGCAATCAGCCAAAGATATTGGAGCCCTGTGGAATAAATTTATGTCAGAAGGTATTTTGAACCAAATTCCAAACAAAATAGATAATACCATTTATTCTATTTACACCGAATATCAAGGCGATTATACTCAACCTTATACTGCAATTTTGGGTTGCAGAGTTAAAAGTACAGATCTTATCCCCAATGGAATGGTTGCAAAAACCATTAAGGGAGGTAATTATGCAAAATTTGTTGCCAAAGGTGATTTAACCAAAGGTGCTATTTATGAAGAATGGTCTAAGATTTGGAATACTGACTTAGACAGATTATACACGGAAGATTTTGAAATATATGGCGAAAAAGCACAAAATCCGACAGATGCAGAAGTAGAAATTTTAGTTGCTGTTAAATGAGAAAAATGAGAAAATTGAAAATAACAACAAATCCTCAATTTGAGGAAAAGTTAGAAACCTATCCTGATTTTGTTAGAGATAAATTGAAAGATTTAAGGGCATTAGTAATTGAAACTGCCGAAGAAATTCCGGAGATTACAGATTTGGAAGAGACTTTAAAATGGGGAGAACCGAGTTTCTTAACAAAAACAGGAAGTACTTTGCGAATGGATTGGAAAAAAAAGACCCCAAACCAATATCAAATCTATTTTAAATGCACAAGTAGGTTGGTGGAAACTTTTAAATTGGTGTTTGGAGAGTTATTTGAATATGAAAAAAACAGAGCTATAATTTTTCAGCTAGACCAAGAGATACCTGTTACAGAACTGAAAAAATGTATAAGAGCAACTTTAATGTATCATAAAGTAAAAGATGATTTAACATTGGGTCTCTAAGTTGCCGGTGGATGAGATTGTATATACTCCTTTTGAGTTACCTCATACTTACCTATATAAAAATCATCAACAATAGTATAAGTAATCTTTTTTGATTATTCAACTTATATATAATCTCATTTGAGGGTGGAATATCAATAACCTCTGTCCTCTACCCTAAGTTTCTCGAAGAGCTCAATTGTATAGATCAGATCACGGCTAATTACAGCTACTCAATAGCTTCATCTGATTGTGAGACTATATATATCTTCAAATTATATTTTTTTGAATTTTGGGATTATTTTTACTAACTTACCTATGTGAGAAAGGGGTATGAAAAGTATCGAAATTTATTAATTCAGAAAAGATATAGTAGTAGTACTGTAAAAGATTATTGTACTTGTTTTTTGGATAGTATGTGAAGAGGGGGATTAACATTTAAATGTTCTCTAGAACAACTCAAAATTAAATTGAAATTTTAAAATAATTTAGGTATCTTTGTATTTATGAGAATAGTATCTTTTTTTGCAGGAGCAGGTGGACTTGACCTTGGTTTTGAAAAAGCAGGGTTTGATGTTGTGTGGGCAAATGAATATGACAAAGAAATTTGGGAAACTTATGAAAAAAACCACCCAAACACTATTTTAGATAGAAGAAGTATTGTTAATATTCACGATAATGAAGTTCCTGAATGCGATGGGATTATTGGAGGACCACCCTGTCAAAGTTGGAGCGAGGCAGGATCATTACGAGGCATTAAAGATAAAAGAGGACAATTATTTTTTGATTTTATTAGGATTTTAAAAGCGAAACAACCAAAGTTTTTTTTTGCTGAAAATGTCAGTGGTATGCTTTTAGCTAGACATAGCGAAGCATTAGAAAGCATAAAAAAAATGTTTGAAAATGCAGGTTACAATTTATCGTTTCAATTATTAAATGCATCAGATTACAATGTACCACAAGATAGAAAACGAGTATTTTTTATTGGCATTCGCAAAGATTTAGGATTTAAATTTCAATTTCCAAAAATAACTTACCCTAAAGTTACATTAGAAAAAGCAATTAAGGATTTAGAAAGTGGGGTATTACCTGCATTAGAAAAAAATAAAACGAATGGAAAAAACTGTATTATTCCAAATCATGAGTATATGATTGGTGGATTTTCTACCATTTTTATGTCAAGAAATAGAGTGCGAAGTTGGGACGAACAATCTTTTACCATTCAAGCAGGAGGGCGACATGCTCCTTTGCACCCACAAGCACCCAAAATGCAATTTATAGAACAAAATAAACGAATCTTTGTTCCGAGTAAGGAGCATTTATACAGAAGATTAAGCGTACGAGAATGTGCGAGAATACAAACATTTCCTGATGATTTTATTTTTTATTATAATAAGGTATCAGTGGGATATAAAATGATTGGAAATGCTGTCCCTGTTAATTTGGCAGCTTTTTTGGCAGAAAGTATAAAACAGCAATTATCTACAAACGAAAAAAAAGAAAAAATAGCTATTGCCGTATGACAAATATTTTAGAAGCTATATACAATATTGTAAATCAAAAACATTTTCAGATAAAAGAGTTCTATTCAAGTTCAAATAGAGCTAATAATATGGGTGAAGCACTTGAAAATTATATCAAAGATGCTTTTGCAGGAACATTTTATACACAAGATAAAATCAAAAGGTTGGAAATTTTCGAAAAAAAATTTTCGTGGTTAGGTTCTCAAAATAACCCTCCTGATATTATGATAAAAGGTGGTGATGCTATTGAGGTAAAAAAAATACAAGGAAATGGAAGTAGTTTAGCCTTAAATAGTAGCTATCCAAAAGCAGATTTACAAAGTTCAAGTCCAATGATTACAAAAGAATGTAAATCTTGTGAAGATTGGGATGTTAAAGATATGATTTATTGTGTAGGAAATGTAGATGATACAAAACTAAAATCATTGTGGTTAGTTTATGGCAGTATTTATTGTGCAAAGCACGAAACTTATCAACGAATAAAAAACACTATTTCAGAAGGAATAAAGGCAATTCATAATGTTGTTTTTTCTGAAACAAAAGAATTGGGAAGAGTAAATCAAGTTGACCCTTTGGGAATCACAAATTTAAGAATTAGAGGAATGTGGCAAATTGAGCACCCAAAAAAAGTGTATAACTATTTGCATGCATCGGGTAATCAAGATTTTGAGTTGGTTTGTATTATTCCTAATGAAAAATATAAAAGCTTCCCAAAAGAAAGTCGTTTCAAAATTGAAAACATGAAAGAGCAAGGATTTAGCATTGAAAATAGTAAAGTGAAAAATCCGAACAACCCAGCAAAACTAATAGATTGTAAATTGATAAAATTTATAAGTAAATGCAAAGAACACATTGTATAAGCTACACCAGTTAAATACTAAAATTAAACCTTCAACTCTACTAAAAAATCAAAATTGATAGAAACAAATAATAAAAGGGATTGATAGTTTTCCATAAGTCTGGTATTAAAACAATCCCTTGTTATATCTACTTTTCAACCTTCCTATACTTCATATGATGAATCTCCCAACCCTCTCTGGTTTTATGCTTCTCAAATTGAGTCATAATTCTATCCTCAATTTCACTTTTATAATCGAGAGGAGCATAAAGATTTTCAAAAAGATCGCTTTCCTTAAAAAGTTCAATAACCTCATTTGAATATTCGGGGTGATCTGAAGAGAATCTAAAAACACCATCTTTTTTTAGAAGAGAGTGGAGTACTTTTATAAAACTAGGGTTAACCGTTCTCTTTTTATGATGTCTCTTTTTAGGCCAAGGATCAGGGAAGTTCATTATAATTTCATCAAAAGATTCTCTATTTATCATCTCATTTAAATAGTCCGTTCCCGTTCTGGCAATTAAAAGATTAGGGAGCTTTGATCTATTAACCTTTGAAAGAGCAGTTCTTATCCTATCCATCTTTCTATCTATACCAAAATAGTTTATGTGAGGATTTCTCCTCGCAAGTTCAATTAGAGAATCCCCATTACCAAAACCTATTTCAAACTTTAAGATCTTATTATCATTTTTAAATAGAGAATTAAAATCGAGAGGCATCATATCAGCGGTTAACTTAATATGAAAATCGCTATAATCGTAATACTTCTCATTATCTTGGTCTATTTTTTCTAAATACTGCTCAAGGTTAAGCCACATAGTAAATACTCCCTTTAAAAGATCATATTAAAACTCTACTCATTTTCAGATTGTTGCAATCTTTCTGTTCTGTCTGCCAGTATAAGAGCCTCAATAATATCTTCAACATCACCATTCATAATGGAATCAAGCTTGTATAGAGTCAAGCCTATTCTATGATCTGTTACCCTACCTTGAGGATAGTTGTAAGTTCTAATCTTACCGGATCTATCCCCTGTTCCTACAAGTAACTTTCTTGCAGAAGATTCACTCTCCTTAACCTTTTGATTTTCAACCTCTTGAAGCTTTGTAGCAAGCATTTTCATAGCAGTTTCTTTATTTTTATGCTGAGATCTTTGGGTTTGACACTGAACAACAGTATTGGTTGGAAGGTGGGTAATCCTAATTGCAGAATCTGTTTTATTAACATGCTGACCACCGGCTCCCGATGCTCTATAAGTATCAATTTTCAGATCTTTTGTATTTATAGTAATATCTTCCGTTGAGAACTCAGGAAGAACAGCTACAGTTGCCGCACTTGTGTGAACTCTACCTTGAGTTTCAGTTTGAGGAACCCTTTGAACTCTATGAACACCGGATTCAAATTTAAGTTTACCAAAAACCTCATCACCCTTTATCTCAACAACAACCTCTTTAATACCACCAATTCCCGTTTCACTTAGATCTGCAATATCAAAGCTCCACTTATTTATCTCGGCATATTTTTGGTACATCCTCAAAAGATCTTGAGCAAAAAGACCGGCCTCATCACCACCTGTTCCAGCCCTTATTTCAAGATAAACATCTTTAGAGTCGTTAGGATCTTTTGGAATAAGAAGGAGTTTTAGCTCTTCGGAAAGTTTTTCAAGTTCAGGCATAAGCTGATCAATCTCCTCTTTTGCCATCTCTTTAAGCTCAGGATCATCTTCAAGATCAAAAACCTCCTTTGCCTCTTCAAGATCAGAGCTTGCTTTTTTATACTCCTTAAACTTCTCAACAATAGGTTCAAGCTGAGATCTCTCTTTACCAATGGCCCTGAACTTATCCATATTTGATATAATATCAGGATCAGATAAACTTTCGGTAAGATCATTAAACTTTTCAACTATATGTTCCAACTTATCCAACATTTTATTATGCCCTACAATTTAATTTCTTTAACAAACGGATTAAAATATAGATACCATATGAGTCTAATAGATATATTATTAACAGCCCGTTATAACAATACTTCTATAATCTCATTTTAAAAGATTATAGGCTATGATTTTAATCTTCTATCTTAGAAAAATCTACTTAACAAAGATACCTAAATCATCTTCAACTTTTGCATGAAAAAAGATTTTACCTTTCTTAACATAAGGAGTTCCACACTCCTCTTCATCAATAATTATGTTAAGATTATTCTTACCACCAAATCCAATAACACTATTTTCATCCTTAAAAGCACGACAGTACAGCTTTCCATTCTCTACAAAGAAAGAACCTACAGGGTAGGAATAATCATGTTCAATAAAATCACCATACTCACCCGAATTAAGATTAAAGTTATTATCTACAAAGTAGTTTTTTCCATTATACTTTCTATAGAAGAAAACAGGTTTTTCCATTGAAATAGGGGTTTCACTACCTGAATATAAATTGTATCTAATCAAAGAAAGATCTTCATCCTTATCGTAAACACTTTTAATCTCATCATTTCTGTTACTTATGTAATAGAAACAATTATCTCCAATAGTAACATTGTAATCGTCTGCTCCTCTTACTCCAACCCTAACTTCAGATTTAAGCTTAGTATCATAAATAATAATATCTCTATTCTCTTTGAGAGAATCTTCATAAGTTGAGCATATCAAATACCTTCCACCAAATTCAATTTTTGGATCAAAAAGATCAAAGTTTTCCTCATAAAAAGGAGTGCTTTTCATACTCTTAAAACTATAAGAATATATAGACCACTTACTATCGCCTGTTCTTCTCTGATAGATAATGGTTGAATCATTTAACATACAAGGGTTTGCCTCATCTGTCCCTTTTTCATCAACAAGAATATAAAACTCTTCATTACTTGATTTGGGAAGTAGACTAAAATTATCTAAACTAAGACCCTTTTTTTTCAACAATAACAACTCTTCATTTTTAAGATCTCTTTCCGTAGCACATGAAACTAACAGAATAAACAGAAAAAATAGAGCGATTCTCATAACAGACTCCTATTCAAACTCTTTTGCAAATTTTTTGCAATTTTGGATAATATCTTCAATATCCAACTCTACCAACTTAAAATCTTTCATTAGTATCTTTCCGTTAACAATTGTGGTATCAACTCTAGAATGCATAATACCATAGATAAGATTAGTATAAAGATTCTCAGAGGTTATCTCCAATTCAGGAACATAATCAACAGCAATTAAATCTGCTGCTGCACCTGCTCTAATCTCACCAACTCTTCTGGAAACAAATTTATTCGCAATTCTTGATCCTGAATTAATAATAATATTTCCAATCTCTTTATTTCCATTCTCAAAGGATCTAAACTTCTTCTTAAACAATCTGTTGGCAAAGCTAGCTTCCCCTGAAATTGAAGGAGCTATACCATCAGAACCAAAACCCAACGGTATATTTTTTTGAGTGTAAAGATCAATAGGAGGGAATTGGAACCCTTTGTAGAATGATGAAGATGGTGTTAGAACAACATTTGCATCTGTTCTAAGAAGAACATCTGCTTCAAACTCATCAAGATTGTTAGCTCCAACAATAAGCGTTTTAGCATTTAACAAACCATGATCATTCAATCTATCAATAGTATACTTCCTAAAATGTTCTATTGAATACTCATCATCATCACCCGTTTCAGCAAGATGAAGCATGATTCCACAACCTGTTCTTTTATTAAATCCTGCAATCTTACTTAAAAGCTGATCAGAAACCTCATTAACACTGTATAAACCTATCATACCATTAACTAAAGGGTGAGAGCCATTTTCCTCAACAAACTCCATGTTTGTTTCAAACATCTTTTCAGCTTTTCCATCACCTTGTCTGTTGCTAATCTCATAGGCAACAACACCTCTCATACCTGTATCAATGAATGCATCTGCAACATCATTTAGGGAATCTTCCACACAATTTGGACTTGAATGAAGGTTGAAGATTGTAGTAGTACCGGATTTTATAGCATTTGTTATACCTTTAACAGCTGAATAAAATATCCCGTCAGAACTAAGTTTATCAGTTAACTTCCACCAATAGTTGGTCATAAAATCACTATAATTTTTTACACTTCCAAGTTTAATAGGTACATTTTGAAAAAAACCACTGTATAGATGATTGTGAAAATCAATAAAACCCGGCATAACAATTTTACCACCCATATCAAGAGTCTTCATTCCAGGATTTTTAACCTCCATCTCTTTTCTCTTTCCATACTCCAATATTACTCCACGAGCAACATGAATTGCACCATCTTCAATGTATTTATCTGTAATACCAAAAGTAAGTATATTTGCATTAACTATAAGATATTCTTCCACTAGAACCTCCGGCTTCTTTACTTAAAAACTCTGCGAAAGAACTATTTTAAGGTATAGAACTTCACAGCGAACATAAAATATATTTATAATATAATATCTATGCAAGACAAATATTATTTTAGGATACAAAAGAGAGTGTAAATAGAGATTTACTTTAGATCCTTCTTTGGTGGGAAGATATATATTTTAGCGGTTATGACAAAACTGACTACTATCGTAATATTATAATTGAATACCCAGATTTAATTATTACATAAGGTAGATTATTATTTTTATATCTAACTCAGGTTAAATATAAATTTACAGATAAAAAATTGCTGCCATTAAGAAAGAGTTTTATTAAATGCAGATAACAAATGATAAAAACTTTTTCTAATTTACAATTAATGTAGTTATCTTTACACCTCTAGGAGGTGAGGTATTAACAAAAAAAAGATATTAATATTGGGGAAACTAAGTATAACTTTCATAATTATACTCCTACTGGTCAATAATGTTGATTTTGAGAAAATTGTTAAAAGCTTCGAACTATCCAATCAAAAATATATGATTTTAGCTATTCTTTTACTTCCTCTTAATATTTCCACACAAATTCTAAAATGGAAAACTGTAGTAAATTCAGTAGATAACACTATAAGTTTTAAAAAGATTATTTCATCATCGTTTATAGGTATAGCTCTTGGTTTCATAACACCCGGAAAAACCGGAGAAATGGCTAAGTTTCTTCTTATAAACTCCCCCAAAAGAGTGGAAATTGCAGGAGGAACATTCTATGAGAAACTTTTGGATATGATATGGATCCCTCTGTTTGGGATAATCTCCTTGATTACAATTATTCCAAGAATAAGTAGTAACGAACTCTATGGAAGAGTAGTCTTACCACTGTTAATACTTATTTCCATACCATTTTTAGGTTTAATAATATACAATATATTTAAATCAAAGATAAAAGAGAGTTATAGATTAACCTTAAATAAACTACTTGGCTTTTATAAAATAGCCGGAAGAAAACAGTTTTTTAAACTATCCCTTCTCTCCCTAATGCTGTATTTAATTTATACTCTCCAACTATCGTTGATTATAAAATCTATGAGTGAGACTACCATATTAACCGCTATAAATATATCAATCTTTTCCATTTTAATAAAATCACTCTTACCTATAAGTTTTGGAGATATTGGAGTAAGGGAGGGAGCAACAGCTTTTACAATGACACTTTTTAACCTACCTTTCGAAATAGGAGTTTTAGCAGGATTTTTACTTTTTACCACAAATGTTATTATACCGTCAACTATTGGGGTTATAATACTCTTAAAAGGGAAAAATTGATGAATGAACCAATAGTCCATATAGCTATACCCGCAATGAATGAATATAACTATATATTTAACACCATTAAATCCATATCAAAAAATAGCAACTTTAAACTCTATATCCTTATAAACCAACCGGAAAAATATTGGAATGATAACAGAATAGATATATGCCTAAACAATCAAAAAACTTATGAAGAGATAAGAAAAAAATTTCCTTGGGTGATAGTTTTAGATAAGTTCTCAAAAGGTAAAGGATGGGAAAAAGGCGGAGTTGGAGAAGCAAGATCATATCTTTTTGATTACATTTTAAAAAACTGTTCTAAGAATGATATTATAGCCAGTTTAGATGCAGATACAACTGTTGAAGAGAACTATTGTAGTGAGATAATTAAAGGTTTAAAAAACAGTAAAATATCGGCAATATCAATACCCTACTACCATAGACTGACCAAAGATACTATTCTAAATAAGAAACTCCTTTATTACGAAATATATATGAGAACTTACAGCATAAATCTTTCTAGAATTGGATCTATTTATAACTTCACGGCTTTAGGGTCTGCAATTGCTGTTAAACCCGAAAAGTATAAAAAAGTTGGTGGGTACCTAAAGAGAGAAGCAGGAGAAGATTACTACTTATTACAATCTCTGGTAAAAAATTTTAAGATCTCAAACTATATAAATACAATAGTTTATCCTTCAACAAGAGAATCAAAACGAGTTCCGTTTGGAACCGGACCTGCAATATCCTTCTCTTTTGAAAAACTTATTGAAAATTATCCCATTTTCAATCCTAAACTTTTTGATGATATAAAGGAGTTTTACAATAATGTTCACTCATTTTTAGATGGAAAAAGTTCAAACAGATTTTCAACTTTTATACTCTCAAACAGAAAAAATGTTACAGCAATCTCAAAAATAAGAGAAAACTTTAAAAATGAACCCCTATTCAAAAGAGGAGTTGAAAGATATATTGATGGTGTTAAGATATTGCAGTTTCTGAAATACTTTAATAATAATTCTCTAGAAAACTTAAACAATCTTTACAAATTACTAAACATTGACTTCGAACTTAAATCAGTTGAAAACGAATCACAATTAGAAAAGGCAAGAAAAATCTTAACTAAAATAGATTTAAGATTAAAAAAGATATAGCTTTTATCACTTTTTATTATTAATGTATTATTAGTTTTGCTAGTTCGTAAATAAACTGGCAAAACTGCAATAAAAAAGCTTTAGCAAGCTTAGGTTCTCTGCGAGAGAGACTTTATAAAGGCAGATTTTAAATGCTATATTTTAGAAAACCTACAATCTATTATGAACAACAAATCTCGCAGAATATTTAATATAGGGAAATAGAAATAGAGTTATAAACAGAAATAGTTTATTTTCTGTTTATTTTAGTTAAAGAAATATTTTAAGTATTAAGAGTAAAGTCCTACATGAAAAGAGTTAGTTTTGTAAATTATTTAAGATTTAGAATCTTCATATTTTCCCTTTCGGCTGCTACTTTATTGATAGCTCTATATTTTGGATTATCAATTCTTGAACTGAATAATAGACCTCAAAAAATAAAAGAAAATTCTCATGAATTTCAAAGAGCAAAGAACTATTTAGTTTTCCAAGCCGAGGAGATTAGAAATAGTTTTGATGAAAGATATGAAAAAGCTAAAAAACTATCAAAAGATAGGGCAAAACAGGGCTATCTTATTGCAAAAAGCATATATAATTCAGGTAAAGACAACTTTTCAAATAAAGATATATCACAAAAAATTAAGGAAACTATTAAGCATATAAACATCCCTTACAATAAAGAAAACATATTCATAATAGATATGAAAGATGTTTACTCTTTATTACACAACAACCCTGAAACAAAGGTAAGAAACCTACTGGACTTAAACCATAAAAACAGCGTTAAATTTGCCAGAGATATATTTGAGATTAGTAAAAATCCCGGTGAAGATTTATATGAACATACTTGGAATAAAGTCAATAGAAATGGAACAAAATCTAAAAAACTATACTATCTAAAATATTTTAAACATCTTGATTCCTTCATTGGTTCAGGAATAGATATAGAAGATATTAAAAATAGTATAAAAAAAGATATTTTAAAAAGTATTACCCAAAAAAAGGATAGATTCAGTAATTCTATTTTCATAAGTACACTGGATGGAGATGCTCTCATTTTTAAGGGAAGATTTTTAGAAAAGGGAAAGAAAATATGGGATCTGTTTAAAAGTGGCAAGGATAGTTCTAATAGCAGTAGTAACAATTTTCACAACCTATGTTTAAATGCTTCAGAAAATAGTGAGGGAGAATTTATAAGATATGAAGTAAAGAAGAGTTTAAATCAGAACTTATTTATATATGGCTTAAAGGATTTCAACTGGTATCTTGGTAGTGTTATAGGATCAGAAAAAGTAAAGAAAGGATTCCCAATTTACAATACTGATCTGTTCATATCAAAGAAACTAATAATAATATTTTCAGCTTCAATAATCCTGTTTATTCTTTTTTTGTTTCTTTTTGAAAAGATATTGAAAAAGATAAAGAATGAAGTTAGAACATTTACAAATGTTTTAAATGAAACTTCTGAAGATAAAAAAAGAATAAACTTCAACAATGTTAAATTTGAAGAGTTTTATGAGCTGGGAGCTAAAACAAATGTTATAAAAAAAGAGCTAATAGAAACTAAGAAAACATTCAATAAAATATCAGAAAATCTTAAAAATGTTCTCTTTAGAACCAGAAATTTTGATGGAGATTATGAGTATATTAGAAATTCAAATAAAGATCTCCATAATGAAAAACCTTTATTTTATAAAATAACCACACCAAACTCATTAGAAAAATTAGATAAAACATGGAAAGATTCAAAAAGCATATCTCAAGTTGAAGATTTTGACTTTTCTGTGTTACATAAAAATGGACAACTTAAACATTTTAACCAAAAAAGGAATGTTATTTTTGATGAAGATGATAATATAGTTACAATTGAAGAGATAATCAAAGATACAAATCTGTTTTGTAGTAAATTTAATGAAGCTGAAAACAGTCAGAAAAAGTATAAATATCTATTTTTAAATAATCCTACTGCAATGGTTGAGTTTGATTTCTCTGAAATTAAAAAATATATAGATACAACAATTCGTTTAGGAAGTAATTTTGAAAAAATTATTAAGAAGAAAGATTTTATAGAAAAATGTTTGGAAAGATTAAAGTTTGTCAGATACAACCAATCTTTACTGGATGTTTTTAATTTTAAATCCGAAGCAGAGATGTTAAGAGAGGTTAAAAAATCCATTTTAACAGAAAGAACTGATAATTTTAGAAATCTATTACTATTCTTATTTAAAAACAAAAAGAAAAGTGTGGAAGAGTTTGAAACATTAGACACTAAAGGGAGAAAAAAATATCTAATAGCCCAATATTTTTCCAATGACAACTATGACAGAGTTATAATGTCCATAATTGACATAACCCTCCAAAAAGAACATGAAAAAGCATTAAATATAAGTGAAAAAAACTTTAGAACTTTAATGGAAGAATCACCTCTTGCAATAAAAATTTTCAATAAAGAGGGTAAACTGACAAAGGTTAACAAAGCATGGCAAAACCTCTGGGGAATATATGACACCAAAGATATATTTGAGAAGTATAACTTTAGAAATGATCCTCAATTTGAAAAACTGGGTCTTTTAGAAGAGATGGATAGAGTATTAAAAGGGGAGACTATTTTTATTCCAAGAGTAGAATTTGATCCTAAAGAATCAGGATATATAGGAAGAAAAAGAGTTATTAATATTATAGGCTATCCACTATTGAACGATAATGAAGAGTTGAATAAGATTGTTTTGATATACAGAGATATAACATCTGATTTAGAAATTGAAAAAAAATTACAGAAAGTCCACACTCTTGAAAGAATTGGAAATCTTGCAGCCGGTATTGCACACGACTTCAACAATATTTTAACAAGTGTTTATGGAAATATCTCTTTAAGTAAGCTAAATCTTGATCCGGATAATAAGTCTCGCTACTATCTTGAACAATCAGAAGAATCTTTAGAAAGAGCAAGAAAATTAACATCTCAGCTTTTAACATTTTCAAAGGGAGGAGCTCCCATAAAAGAGAGTACATCTATTGTTTCTTTAGTTGAGGATGTTGTAAGATTTGACCTTTCAGGAAGTAGCATAAAACTAAATATAAGTAAGGAGAATGATGATATGCTATGGCCTATTAAAATTGATGTTAGTCAAATTCAACAAGTATTTTCAAATCTAACAATAAATGCCCAAAATGCTATGAAAAATGAAGGAAATATAGATATCAGCTTTAAAAATATTGAGATAAAAAATCATAAGGCTCTTAAGAATGGTAGATATATTAGAATAATTTTTAAAGATAACGGAAAAGGTATAGAAAAAAAGATATTAAACAGCATCTTTGACCCTTATTTTACTACTAAAAATGATGGTCACGGCTTAGGACTTGCAATAGTTCAATCGGTTATAGTAAAGCATTCAGGATACATAAAGGTAGATTCTAAAACTGGACTTGGAACTACATTTACCATATATCTTCCTGCCGATAACAGTAATAACAGTAATAACAGTAATAACAGTAATAACAGTAATAACAGTAATAACAGTAATAACAGTAATAACAGTAATAACAGTAATAACAGAGTAATAACAGTAATAAGAAAAAAATCTTGATAATGGATGATAATGATTTAATCTGCAAGATGCTATCCATGATACTAGAGGAGCTTGGATACAGTTCAACAATAGTAAACGATGGAAAGGATGCAATTGAGGAGTATAAAAAGCAGTATGAAAAGAAAGATCCTTACGATCTGGTAATTATGGATCTAATAATCCCTGGTGGTATGGGTGGTAAAGAGGCTATAAAAGATTTATTAAAGATAGACAAAAACATCAAAGCTATTGCCTCAAGCGGATACTCAGATTCGGATGTAATCTCCTCCTATGAAGATTATGGTTTTATAGGCAGAATCCCAAAACCATACACTCTGGATATAGTTAAAAACTGTATAGAAAAGCTTATATAGAAGAATAGAAGCTAGATCAGTATAGTTCCATTATCTATTAGTTTAAGAGTATTTAATAAAACCTCTCTGCTATTTTCAATCTCTCCGACAACAACCTTATCGGTAATATATTTTTTTACTTTTCCTATAATAGGACCTTTATAAACACCTATGGTATCCATTATATCTTTACCATCTATTGCAAGATTAAACTCTCTTAAACCGTGCTTCTCTTCAAGCTCTAATAATCTCTTTGAAAGCTTATTATAGTTTTCATAATATCTTTTATGGTTAACATCATCTAGCGTACTGATATAGGCTTTACAAAAAACCATTAAGTCTTCAATAAAATCTCCTCCTTCAAAAAGTAGTTTTCTAACTTTATAATCTGTAATACAATTTGTAGATAAATCTACTACCCTCTTATAAAGTTTAACTATTTTGGAAATATAATTTATATTTGACCTAGGCCATTTCATTCTGTAACCAATAGTGTTAATAAGCTTTATTGCTACATCTTCATTACTCTCTTTACTATCATAGTTTTCTACTTTATGGAAAAGAGCAGAAATTCTAAGCTCTCTCTTGTTTGAAATTTCTGAAATTTTTTTGGCTACTTCCAGGGAGTGAATAAAACTATCTTTATTGAAAAGTTTTGTTTCAGCACCCTTTAACCTACTTAATTCAGGAAAAATGATATTTAGTAGCCCTGACCTATCAAGAAGCTCGACACCCTCAACAAACCTATCTGAATCAACAATTTTAAAAAACTCATCACTTATCCTTTCAGCAGAAACAATGGAAAGCCTCGATAAATTTTCCCTTATTGCATCAAACGATTCTTTCTCAATCTTATATCCAAACTTTGATGAGAACCTAATAGCTCTTAGCATTCGGAGAGGGTCCTCACTATAAGTTATAAATGGATCTAAAGGTGTTCTAATAACTCCCTTTTTAAGATCTTCCAATCCTCCCAGATAATCTATAACTTCGGATTTAGTATTTAAAGAAACTCTTGCAGCGAGAGTATTTATCGTAAAATCTCTTCTCAATATATCTGTTTTAAGAGTTGTCTTTTTAACCCTTGGCTTTCGAGAATTTTTCTCATAAAGCTCCTCTCTTGCTGAAACAAACTCTATTTCACTACCTTTAAAAGGAACCTTTGCGGTCTCAAATCTTTTATATTTAATTACTTTTTTTATTTTGTAGAATGAAGCAACCTCCTCTGCGAACTTTATACCGTCCCCCACAACTACAAAATCAATATCTTTTGGAGTTTTACCTAAAACCTTATCCCTAACAAAGCCACCAACCAGATACACCTCTGCATTGGCAAAATCAACAACTTTTGCAATATCTCTAATAATTTTTTCGCTGCAATCTATATACATAAAAAATAACCTTTAATAAAAATAATATTAACAGAATAGTAGAGACTTTAAATAATTTTTTTTAAACACTCCACACTAAAATTAAAGATAATCATTTAAAACCTTTTACTGAATCTATAATTTTATTATTATTGATTTAATATAATATTTTTGTTATCTATTAACCATCTGTAAAATAGATAGGAAGTATAATAACAGGGTATCTACTTAGGAGCTACTTAAAACAGTAACAAATATTATTTTTTAAGAAGTTATTAGTTGCAATAATGAAAAATTCTCAAAAAATTGCTATCAAAAATTTTGCAATTAATATGGGAAAAAGAAACAATAAGTTAAGAGGGTTATTATGGAAAAGATATACTATAAAGAAAGATTTACAGGTAAAAAAATATTGGAAAATCCTCCGGGAAAAGGATTTATAAACTTTATATACAACAGCTCTTTGGGAAAATTAACGCTTGAAGCCATGGTTAAGAGAAAGGTTGTTTCATATCTTTACGGAAAGTATATGGATTCAAAAAGATCTAGAAAAATGATTCCTGATTTTATAAAAAAGAACAATATCAATATTGAAGAAGCAAAATTAGCTCCTGATAAATATAAAACATTTAATCAATTTTTTTATAGAAATTTAAAAGATAAAGCAAGAAAACTGGGAAGAGGTTTGATATCTCCTGCAGATGGTAAGATATTGGTTTTTAATGAGATTGATGACAATAGAAACTTTTTTATTAAGGGTGAAGAGTTTACGCTTTCCCAATTTATAGGAGATGATGGTCTGGTAAAAAAATATTACAAAGGCTCTATGGCAATAATAAGATTAGCTCCTGCTGACTACCATAGATTTCACTTTCCTGCTACAGGAGTAGTTTCTAAATCAAAAAAAATTGATGGCAACTACTACTCTGTTTCACCTTTAGCAATGAAAAAAAGCTTACAATTTTTTCTAAAAAACAAAAGGGAGTATTCAATTTTAGAGAGTGAAAAATTTGGGGAAATATTATACTCTGAAATAGGTGCAACCATGGTTGGTTCTATTATTCAGACCTACAAACCAGATACAAAAGTAGAAAAAGGTGATGAAAAAGGATATTTTGCATTTGGAGGGTCATCACTCCTTCTATTATTTGAAAAAGATAAAGTTAAATTTTCAGAAGATTTACTCAAAAACACCAATGAGGGGTTTGAGACAAAGATAAATATGGGAGAAACTATTGGCAATTCAACAATTGACAATGGTATAGTTTAGAGCAATTTCTCTTCTTATGGTTGATTGTAAAATTGATACTGACTATTGACATATTGGTTTAATTAAGTTATCTTCAGTTTGATTTTGTTCTCGGAATAGATAAAAGATTTATTCTGGGCTATGATCTTAATAAAAAATGGAGTAAAAAATGATTACAAAAGAGAAAACATTAGAGCTTGTAAAAAAGTATGGAGAAACTGAGGGTGATACAGGAAATCCTAAGGTACAGATAGCAATTCTTACTGAAAGAATTAAAAACCTTACAGCTCACCTAAAAGATCACAAACATGACTCTCACTCAAGAAGAGGTATGAGAATTATGCTTGGGAAAAGAAGTTCTCTACTTAAATATTTTAAAAGAGAGTGCCTGAGAAGAGAGAGAAGCAATCCTGAGTCTGGAGCTTTGGAAGGTTTTAAATCTTATCTTGGAGAGCTCGGTCTTAAAGATCGTTATTAAAGATCAGTAGATCTTTTTTGGGAAGGGGCAGATATTTTTATCTGCCTTTTTTATATCAAAATTATTAAAAATTTCCATTATTAAAAAAGTTGATAATATTAAAAAGCTATATTATATTTTAATTATATTTGGGCTGTAAACTATAATATTTATCTTTATGGAATCGTAAATGGGGAATCTATGATTATAGCAAAAAAATCTTTAGGGCAGAATTTTCTTAAAGATAGATATTATAAGAAAAAAATTGTTGAAAGTTGCAATATAAAAAAGGGTGATTTTGTAGTTGAAATTGGTCCGGGAATGGGGGATTTAACAGAGATTCTTCTAAACTCTGAAGCCGATTTAGTTACCGCTATAGAGATTGATAAAAGACTTCAAGAACATCTTGAGGAAAAGTTTAAAGGAACAAAATTAAATCTAATAAAAAATGACTTTATAAAGACCAATCCCGATCTTTACATTCCTAAAAATAATTCTGTAAAAGTTGTGGGGAATCTTCCCTACCACATAACATCAAAAATTATTTTTAAGATAATGGATATTATAAAGGAGGATATTGAATCTGAGAAAATAGACAGTCTAACCATAATGATACAAAAAGAGGTTGCTTTAAGGTTATGTGCAAAACATAATAATAAAGCATATGGAGGGATAACAATTTTAACAGATCTGTTCTGTAAAAAAGAGATCCTTTTTGATGTTCCTCCGGAAGCATTTGTTCCAAAGCCCAAAGTTGTATCAACTGTAATGCAATTTAAGGTATTAAAAAACAATCCTTACTTTAGAAGATTAAAGGATTACAAAACTCTTAAAACTTTGGTAAAAACAGTATTTCTCAATAGAAGGAAAATGCTTAGAAACACACTGAAGGCTTTTGTTGATCCTCATTTGATAAAAACCGTGGATATAACCAGAAGACCGGAAACCCTAACCATAGGTGAGTTTATAGATTTAGCTAACGAGATTTTTATATTTATGAAAAGTGGTGGTGATTCTTAGATGAAAATAGCAGTTTATCCGGGATCTTTTGATCCTATAACATTAGGGCATTATGATCTTATTGAAAGAGCAAGTAAAATATTTGATAAAGTTGTTGTACTAATTGGAAAAAACAGTTCAAAATCTCCACTTTTTAGTGTAGAAGAGAGAATGTCAATGATTGAGATGACAGTAAAAGATCTTCCAAATGTTAGCGTAGATTCTAATGACAACCTTACTGTTGAATATGCTAGAGAGATAGGAGCATCAGCCTTACTTAGAGGAGTTAGAGCTTTTTCAGATTTTGAGTATGAGTTGCAGATGGCACTTATGAATAGAAGGCTTGACAGTAAGATTGAAACAGTATTTTTGATGCCCAAGAATGAGTTATCTTTTATAAATTCATCTCTTCTTAAAGGTGTTGCTCAATTTGGTGGCTCAATATCAGATTTCGTTCCAAAAGGAATAGAACAAATTGTAAAGAAAAAATTTGAAGTATTAAAATAGGAACATAACAATATTAGCTGTGTATAAGCTATAATTTTTTAAGGAAAACTATGAGTAAAAAGGGTTTAAAATATCAAATCAAGTCTTTGGCATGGCTTATAATATCTCTATATTTTATTATGAATTTTTTTGTATCAGCATATAAAATACCTACAGGATCAATGGAAAGATCGTTGAGGGTTGGAGATATGCTTTTGGTTAATAAATTTGTTTACGGATTTAGAACACCAGACTGGTTTGGAATTCCTTTTACTCAAATTGGATTCGATATACCATGGGTTAAACTGCCAATGTTTAAAGAGCCTAAGAAGGGTGATGTTGTTGTATTTAAACCTCCTCACGAACCTGAGCTTTACTACGTAAAAAGATGTGTTGGAACTTCAGGAGATGTAATAGAGATTAAGGATAAGGTTCTTTTTGTTAACGGAAAACCTTTTGATGATTTTTATAAAACTTTAGAAAATGATGAATCAAATCCTGCTGAATCCCCAAACTCAATGTTTGTTGATAAGTATATATATCCCAAAGGGGGGATTCCTAGATTTGGACCAAGAATTTACAAAGATTTTACGGGGAATAGAGATAATTTTGGACCTGTTACAGTTCCCGAAGGAAAATATTTTATGATGGGTGATAACAGAGACAATAGTTCTGATAGTAGATATTGGGGGTTTGTTCCGGAGGACAATATTGTAGGAAAGCCCATAATGGTGTATTTCTCTCTTGACCCAGAAGTTCCCATGACAAACTTGTTTCAGAAGATAGTTTGGGACAGAATTGGATTCTTTATAAGGTAAATTTTACTGCCTTTTGAAAATAACATACTTTTAAGGGTTCTTAACTCTAAATTTTTCATTATTCCTTAAGAAAAATGGTATTTTGAAGTGAGATTTAGAGGAGGTTTTTCTTTTTTCATTATTTTTTTTTACTGTTTTAAAGACCTCTACAACAAGAATCCAAATATTAAAATAAACACTATTTAAATATAGAGGAAGTGCTTCTTTACCCTAATGTTTTACTGGGTCTAATCTAAAATTATATTGCCGTATATATATATATACATTACATTTTAGTGTTGGGGTTAGAAAACATTAAGGAGGTCTTAATGAGGAAATTGGGTACAATTATTACGCTCATAGTTATGGGCTTACTCTACTCAAATGAGTATAACTTGGGTGTAAAATTTGGAACAAAAGGAATCGGAATAGACGGAGGAATGGAGATAAGCGAGCAGTTTAAAGGTAGAGTTTCTATTGACTACTCCTCTTTCTATTCATCAAAAGGACAATCTAACAATACTAATGGTTTTAGATATGATGCAGATCTATACCAACTATCGCTTGGAGCTTTAGCAGATTGGCACCCTTTTGAGAACGGATTTAGGGTTACGGGTGGCGTATACTACTTGGACCACATAATAGAAGGTGTTTGTGAAGCCAGAAAGAGTTACTCTGTAGGAACCGGAGCTTGTCAACTTAACTACTTACCTGAAGATTTAGGAAAAGTGTATGTTGATGCTACTCTAAATCATGTTGCCCCATATTTTGGTATTGGCTACAATTCCAATTTCTACTCCTCAAGTAGATGGTCCATAAGTGTTGACTTTGGAGTTCTATATTCAGGATCACCAAAATTTGAAGTGGAATCAGATGGAGTAATTAAACACACAAAAGATGAGTTAGAACCACTGCTTAATGATGATTTTGAGGAGTTTAGATTTTTTCCGGAGCTATCATTAGGTATATCTTATAAAATTTAGGAGGAAAAATGAGGAAAATATTATTTGTACCTTTTTTAGTTTTACTTTTTTTATCTTGTGAAACAACTACTGTTGAGGATGCTAAAATCGCAGTTTCAACAGAAGAATTTAAGACTATGCTTATTGTGGACATAATTAACCCCTACACAGACAAAAATATAACCACAGATACTGTTGAGGATCTTACTAATATAAAACTAACATTAGCTTCTGACAAAAGTGTTGAGATAGATGGAACCTCCTATCTTCACTCTGAAATTTGGTCAGATTTAACCTATAAAGCAAAATCTGTTTATGATAGCGAATTGGGAACTTTTGTTGTTGCTCTCTCATTAAATGCTCCTGATCCTGAAGAAAACGAATATGATTTAGATTTAAAGGTTGATTTTGAAGGTGCTGATAAAATGTTTGCACCTACATTTAAGAAACTTAAGATTAACAGATCAGGGATATACAAAATAGATATATATGGTGTTCTTCTTGGTGGAGCCGGAAATAACGGCATTACTTGTGCTCATAATGAATTAGAGCTACAAAATGGAATAACTCAAGAAGAACAGGTTCTACAAGCTGATGATCATGAAGGTTTTGGAAGTGTAAGACTTACCATGCCCGAAGGTACAGAACTAGTTGATATAAATGGTAGTAGCTTGAGTGGCACTATTACTACACATGTTGGTTTTTTCAACAACCAAGATGATGAAAGTATGACTAAGGGGGATGGTTCGCTCAACTCAATTCCGGGAGGATTTAAAGGAAAGTTAAACGGAGAAGATGTTCACCTTATTTTGGCTGGAACCTCTATAGTATCAATTGTTGATGAAAATAATAAGCATGCAGATAAAATAAACTCTTCAAAAAGTTCTACTCAGATGATTATGATAGTGCCTCCAAATACATATAACCCAAATACCCAAAAAAATATAGCTGATGGAGATGTAATATCTATATTTAGCTTAACTCCCGGATCAGAATCTTGGGAATATGTAGAGGACCAAGTAGTTTTCAAAGAAGAGTATAGTGAGATGTTATTTGTAAAATTTGAAATTAATAATGCAGGATATTGGACAGCTGCATTTAATATACCGGATTATACACCGGAGAGTGCAAAACCATCTATAAAAGTTAATGGTTCATTAGGTCAGCAAAATACACAACAACTTGATTATGTATTTTCATCTCCTGGATATCTATATGAGTTTACCTATGAAACAACAGCAGGAGTTCCTTTTGAGATACCGCAAGCTATTCCGGCAAACCTACCTTTAAATATAACTATCTCCGAACAAGGAAGTGATGAAAATATACAGAGTAAAAATCTACCTAATGGTGTTACTTCTGAAACAGAAATAGTATTTGATGATGTTAATTTAGAAGATCATCAAACTTGGGAATTTATAGCTACAGGTATTTGTGAAGAATCTCAGGTAGCAATTAAACCTTCAGGTGTACCAATATACTATTCTAAGTATGAAATATATGATAATGAAAATCCCTCTTTAAATGTTCTAGAAGAGAATAAACATTATGCTGGAGTAACTGCAAATGGAACAATCTCAATCAATGGTATTGATAGAAATGACACACATTACAGGTTTTATGTTGACTATGAAAATATTCACGAATACTTAGATATGCACTTTACAGATAGTACAGCTGCTTTTCTTGATAAAACTGAGTATATATCAAACTTAAACGTATCAGGAACAACTGTAGAAGTAGAAGTTAAAGCTCCTGATAAAATTTGTAAAGAGTTTTAATTTTATAAACTTTAAATTCTATAAAAAAGCTCCTAATTTAGGAGCTTTTTTATTTAGTATAAATAGGAAAAAATGACTAAATTTACTTTGGTAAATAACATTGGATATTTTTATTATGTGTGATATAAGAAAGAAAAAAAAAGATTTAAGAAAAAAAATTAAAAAACTAAAAAAAGATATAACAGATCAAAAAAGGGAAGTTTTATCAAATAGTTTAATGGAAAAAATAGAGAATCTTGATCAATTTAAAAAGAGTAAAACTATTTTTATCTTTTGGTCTATGGATGATGAAGTAGATACCAGAGGTTTTATAAAAAAACACCTTGGGAAAAAGAGATTTATTCTACCCTCAATAAAAGGTAATGATCTAATTCTCAAACCCTTGGATAGTTTAGATCAACTTATAGATGGAGAACAGTTTAATATTCCTGAACCCAATAGTGAACCTTTAAAAAATTTAGATGCAATTGATCTTGCAATTATACCGGGAGTAGCATTTGATATTAAAGGAAATAGAATGGGAAGAGGAAGAGGTTTTTATGACAGAATCCTAAATTTACTACCAAAAACCACAGAAAAGATTGGGATATGCTACCAATGTCAGATTGTAGAAGATCTTCCCGTAGAAAGTTTTGACATCCCGATGGATACAGTCATTTACAGCTAACTTTTAAAGAGGGAATCTCTGTGTAAAATTCCCTCTTTAAGAAGAGTTCTTAATTCTATAATTTTACTAACTGTTTTCTGCTATATGATTAATGAGAAGTTCTATACCTGTATATACGGTAAATATAGATGCATCATTCATATAAGCAGGGGTTGTAACAATCCTATTTGGAGCATCAATACAGATCTCAGAGGACTCTTTTGCCACGGCTTCTCCACCGAGCTTTTCAACATGATCAAATACCGATCTATTTGCTGTAGTACCAACAGTAATCTTAATCTTTATACCACTATCCTTAAAAGCAAAAGCAAGAAGAACAGGGGATATACATATAGCTCCTATATATTTTTTACTCTTGTGAAAATCTAGGATAATAGCCTTTATATCATCTCTGATTGTACCATTAACTCCATCAAAAGCATAGCTCATATAGTTTTTGGCAACACCAAACCCACCCGGAAGTACAAGAGCATCAAAATCTTGAACATTAAGCTCATTAAGAGGTTTAATATCCCCTCTTGCTATCCTTGCGGCTTCAGTTAAAAGATTCCTAACATCTCCATCGCTCTCGTCGGTAATATGGTTAACATAATCTTTAGCCAAACAATCAACAGAAAAGCATTGATATTCAATACCAGCTTTACTCATAGCCAAAAGGGCTGAAACTGTTTCCTGAATCTCACTACCATCTTTGTGACCACAACCGCCTATAACAACTGCAAATTTTTTCATAGCTTCTCCATATTTAAATTTAATCCTATATATTTATATATGAAAAAATATCAGTAAAGTAAAGAGATATAATAAGGAAGTTAAGGTAAAACAAAAAATTTGTAATATTTACTTTTGGAGATAATTTTTTTGTTATATAATATCATAGAGAGCTATTTTTATTGTTTAATTTTATAGTCTTGGTATAATTTTTTTATAAAAAGTGTCAACCTTATAAATTTTTATTCTATATCATGAATGTGTAATAAAAATGTTTAAAAAATCAATTTGAGGCTTAAAATGAAGATAGTTTTTACGACAATACCAATGAAAGAATCTTTAACAGCTATGAAATATCCCGTTGTAGGGAATAGAAATTTAGAATATGACAGAGAGGTGCTTTTTCCTGTAAACTCCGTATTAGCTAAGAGTTTAAAAGAGAATGAAAGAGTTAAAATAGTTATGATACTTAATAATAATGGGTTTAGTGAGCAAAATGCAAAGAAATTTGAAATGGAACTTAAAGAGATAAATAAAAATATAAATGCAGATCTATCTTTTCATTATGCAATAGAAAATTTTGAAGAATCCAAGCAAACTCATGAAGCTCGTTTTAGGAAAATAATTGAGTTTTTAGAAGAGGATGCAGAAATTATTGCAGATATTACCTATGGACAAAAAACACTCCCATTAATACTATTTTCTGTTATGAATTTTGCAGAGAAATTTTTCAATAATGATATACTGTATATTGTCTATGGAAAAGTTGAGTTTGAAAACAATAATATTTTAAAAAACAGTCAAAAATTGTACGATTTAACACCTCTTTATTACTTAAATGCCTTAACATCTGCAATGGAAGCCCCAGATGGCAAGTCCGCCATAAAAATAGTTGATAATTTTTTTTCATTATAGATATATAGGTAAATAGTTTTATGATAAAAAAAGAGAGATATGAAGAAGAGATAGAAGAATTATCGGTTTTATTTTTCTCTTTTGATAAAATAGATAAGGGATTATCAAGAGAGCGGGAAAAAGTAAAACTAAAACTTTGGATTGTATTGTGGAACTACTATAAATCAATTTATACCGATAAAAAAATTGAGTTATACAGTGGAGTTATAAACGAAACTATAGCAAACTGTTTTATCTCTTATAAAATAGATTCAGAAACACCGTTTTTATATTATACGAACTCCGCTATAAAAAAAGAGATAGAAAGAGAAAGCCAAAAGGATAGTTATAAAGGTATTAAAATCCCTCAAAAAACAGAAAAAAATGGAAGAAGATTAAAGAAATTAGCAAAACAAAAAGGATTAACAGAAGATTATCAAATAGTTGACTTAGGTAAGAGTTTAGGCTTAGAAATAGATGATATTCAAGAAGCAATTGATTTTAACAAAACCAAATCAAACTTAACTATTTCTGATAATTATAAGAGTGATAAATGTGAAGAAATTTCAATAATTGATAAAGTAGCATATGAAAAGTATACACCTGAAAATATTTTTGAAAATAGGGAAAATTGTTTAAATATATTGGAAGTTATTGAAAGCACTTTCTTGAAGAAACAACATAGGGTACAAAAATACTTATCAGCTTTATTAACTTTCTATTTTTTTGATGACTTGATCTCTTTAGAAAATAAAGAGATAGAGCTTACTTATAAGTTTATTGATAAAGTTCTATTTAATGAACTTAATAGTTTAAGCTATAACCATTCTCTTCCAAATCAAAAAGATATAGCAAAAAGATTTGGGAAGGATAAAACAGATGCAAGTAGAACATTAAGAAAATTTTTAAATGAGATAAAAAGTGTCAACTCATTAGGTTAATTATAGTATATGAAAAGTAAGAGTAAAACTTAAGATTGGGAGAAAATTATGTTTGATATTTCAAAGTTTACAGTAGAGAAGGCAAGACCAATCCCCGTTATTTTATTGCTTGATGTTAGTGGAAGTATGAGTGGGGAAAAAATAGCACAGCTCAACAAAGCTGTTGCAGATATGCTTCAAGAATTTAAAACAGGGGGTGCACTAGAAACTGAAATTCAAATGTCAGTCATTACTTTCGGAGGTGATGTAAAACTTGCTTTACCACTAATCTCAGCATCAAATATCTCTACTATTCATCCTCTTATAGCTAATGGAGGAACCCCTATGGGAACTGCTTTAAGGATGGCAAAAGAAATGATTGAAGATAAAGAAATCATTCCTTCAAAAGGATATAGACCAACAGTTGTGCTTATTTCAGATGGAGCTCCTACTGATAATTGGAAAGAACCTATGAATGCTTTTATCTCTTCAGGTCGTTCTTCAAAGTGCGATAGAATGGCAATGTCAATAGGAACAAGTCAAGATGATCCTGTGTTAAATCAATTTGTTACTGGGACAGAAAATAAAGTCTTCCTAGCTGAATATGCAAAAAATATCCCTCAATTCTTTAGAATGGTAACAATGAGTGTTAGTGTCCGTTCTCGTTCGCAAAATCCTAATAAATTAATTCCATTCAATGAAGTAAAAAAACTTACTGCTAAAACAAATTTAACAGAAGAAATTAAAGCTCTAAATGATTTTAGTGATTTTTAAAGTATTCTAAAAGAGTTATCCATAGAGATGGAAAACATTCTTTCTCTATGATTGATTCTCAAGTTCTCAACGATATATACTTTAACTAGTAAGCTTAATATGGAATAACAAATGAAAATACATTTAATTATCGATAAATCTGATAGTATGAAAACTTTAGGAAAAGTTTCAATCGTAAAAAACCTCATTCGGACTATAAAAATTCTAAAAGAGACCAGATCTGTATATGAAACTTATAAGTTTTCTAAAATAGATTGGAATGGAAAGTTGGAAGATTTAGAAAAAATTGTTCTATCTGAGTCAATTGATAATGCTTTGATTTTTACAGATGGTTATATATGCAAACCTAAGAAACTCAGAGAGTTTATCGACAATAATAGAAAGAAAAAGTATATAATTGTATATTGTGGATGCGATGCTAGATATTCAAATAAGTTTGGATACCAATCTCAAGATATATTATTAGCTTTAAATACTGTGACTGATATATATGAAATATAGATCAAAAAAAAATTGGGGAGCATCTATCAAAGGTCCTTCTCATATTTTAAATAATTTACCTAATCAAGATAGCTTTATAATTTCTAAAAGCTACAAAGGTGTAGTTGCTGTTGTTGCTGATGGTTTAGGAAGCAAGAGGCATTCAGAGAAAGGCTCAAAGCAAGCATGCATAGCTGTTCTTAAAGCAATAAAATGTTTAGAAAAAATTAGTAAGAAAAATAAACACACAAAAATACTAGATATTTTTCCTTTAATACATAAATATTGGGAAAAACCTTTAAAGCGTTATGGTGTGAAAAATTGTGCCTCTACTTGTCTTTTTACCTACATAACAACAAAACACATCTTGACAGCAAGACTTGGTGACGGCATGATTTATCTATTAGGCAAACAAGGAAATAAAGACATTGTGATAAGCGATGATAAAGAAGAAAGTTTTTCTAATACTACTATTAGTTTAGCCAGTAACAATGCCTTTAGTAGGTGGGATATCAAGATTTTAAGAACAAATCAAACGGAATCTATTATACTTTGCTCTGATGGGATTTCAAACGATATAAAAGAAAATGCTTGGACTAATTTTGTAAAAGAACTTAGAAAAAAATCTTTAAAAAATAGCAGGAAAAAAAATATTAAGAATATTAAAGAGGTTTTGTTACAGTGGCCTGTAAAAGGTCATAGTGATGACAAAACTATTGTGTTTATAGAGGTGTAACTATGGAAGGTATAAGAGAGAATAGTATTAATTTACCAAATATTGTAGAAGATGAATATTTGTATGAACATAGATTGAGTAAAAAGCTTGGAGAAGGAGGGCAAGGTTTAGTTTGTGCTACAGAGAATCCACTCATTGTTGTCAAATTTGTTACAGATAGAAATGGGAATTTAATAAGTAAAACAAAAAACAAAGAACTTTTTGATAAATATAACACGAGATTTAATAATATTCGTTTGTTACCAGTTGATAGAAATATAGCAAAGCCAATAGCCTTGCTAAATGATTATGCAGGTTATATAATGCAATTTATGGAAGATATGATGCCTCTTAGTGTGTTAGAGATTCTAGACACTAATGAAAAAGCTCCAGCTTGGCTTGTTGGAAAAAATCCTTCGACAGAAAAACTTTCTACAGCACAACAAAGATTATTTGCTTATTGCAAAAACGGAGGACTACGACATAGGTTAGAAATATTAGGAAAAACTGCAAAGGTTTTATCTCAATTACATACTCAGGGTTTAGTATATTGTGATATTTCTCCAAATAATATTTTTATAACAAATGATATTGACTTTGAAAATCCTAATGTTTGGTTTATTGATGCAGATAATATTTCCTTTTCATCAGAAGATATAACAAAAGGGAATACTGTTTTTACTCCTAGATATGTTGCTCCAGAAGTTTATACACAAAAAACTGTTTGTACTCAAGACTCTGATATTTATGCTTTTGCTTTAACTGCATTTGAAAAAATATCCCTTGTATATCCTTTCTCTGGAGAAATGACAAATTCAGATGATGACTGGGACGATTGGGATGAATCAACAAGCATAAATAACGCAGAAGATGATTTTATGGATCCTATGGAAAAAGCTTATAGAGGAGAGTTGGATTGGATTTGGCAAAAAGAATCAAACAATAAAAGTTCTGACGGATTACCTAAAGGATTAGTATTGACACCATCATTATACCAATTATTTAACTTGTGTTTTAGTAAAGGAAGACAACAAATAGAATTTAGACCTCCTATGATTCTATGGCATAAAACTTTATTAGAGGCTAAAGATTTAACGATAAAATGCTCAAACTGTAAGATGTCGTGGTATTTCCCACAGCAAAAATCAATTTGTCCTTACTGCGATAATAAAGTAAAGAAAGTATTACTTATAAAAGAAATAGACAGAAATAAAGAAGAAAATCTTATTTTTGCACACGAAATAGAAGCTAATCAAAATATTTTAATATCTAAACAGAGACTGGGATTTCCAAAATTTGATAAAACTGAAAATAGTTTATTGCAGATTAAATATCAAAATTCTGAAAAGGGAACTGAGATAGATTCATTTTTATTAAATCTAAGATTAGATGAAAAAGAAAAATGCAAAATTTCACAAAATAGGGAAGAACAAAGTATTACTCATCAAATAGAAATTTTAGCTAACGATTTTCTACTTGAAATTGAATTAAACAATAAAAAGAGAAAATTCAAATTTGAGGTAATAAAGGAGAATTAGATAATGGAATTAAAAGATATCAATATTCAAGATACTCTTATGGTAGAATGTAAGATTTTAAATAATTCAAAACTTTCAAAAGGAATAGGGAAAATTATACCAAATGATAGAACTTATATATTTAAAGGTGTTGAACTTTCTATATCTGATACTGCTAAAAAAAGAGATTTAGACTTTTATTTAAGCCGAGGAATAGCTCATTTAGCAGAAGTAGAAACTATGTATAAAAATACCATAATTTTACGCTGTTGTTTTTTTGCAAATGAAATTATTGTTTTAAATGAAGATACTCATATTTATATAAATCCCGATAAAATTAAAAATAAGAAAGCAAAAAAAGATGATAAAAACTTAAACCAATATTTTGAAGAACTTGCAAAAAAATGTCATCTAATCTACTCATATAAAGATAATAAAGAAACATATTTTATTTTACAAGCTAACCCAGATATTTTTATTCCTGATGATGAAATAAATGAAGAGCTAAAACAGATTCAAGATGAAAACAATTTAGAAATTACAAGTGAAAATGATGATAAAGCTACAAAAAAAAATGCAAAATTAAAATCAAAAATTCGTTCTGAAATGGAAAATGAAAATAAGCAAAAAATTGCCTTTTCAGTTTATGGAACAAATATTCGTATTGATGTAGAAAAATGGAAAACTGGTATAGGGTTTTCAGCGACTCGATTTGTTACAAGGAAGAATAAAAAGCAAGAACCAAACTATATTTTAATAAAAGGGTGTTTAAAGTTTTCAAATGAAAAAACAGCAATTTCTGATTTTACCAAAAAAAAACTAGAAGAAATTAAAAAACAATCTGGATCTTATCTTGATGCTTGGGATAAGTATGCAAATGAAAGGGGAGAAAATCTTTTAAAAAATGCACGAAATTTTGGGACTTTTAAAATAGAAAATATAGAAATTGTATCTGAGACAAAAGATTCGTATAAATTATTTTTAAAAGAGTTTGATAAGCAAAAGCTTATTAATCATATGACTATTGATATTACTGATGAAGAGCCTCTTTTCCTTCGTAAAGAAGATTTGTCATGGTCTGAGTATTTAAATGAAAAACTCATAGAGGATAAGGATAAAAATAAAATATTGAAGGATATTTCAAAAGAAAAACAAGATGAAATAAAAAAGACTAAAAATTGTAAAATACAAACAAGTGATGGTAATTCAATTACGATTGAGTGTAAATATAATTTGTTGAAATTAAAGATTAAAAATTTATTAATCCACTTTTCTACATTTGGAGAAGAGGTGCAACTTAAAAGACAAAAAATAGCAAGAGAAGCTATTAATCAAGGAAGATCAGGAATTCCATATCTTTCAATGTTACTCGAAGAAAAAGGTCAAATATTTCAATATCAAAAAATAGAAAATAAAAGGTTTAAAATTTCTACTAAAACTTTTGATAAAATTTTTAAGAATCCCCCTACTGATACACAAAGAGATGCTATTAAAATGGCTTTACAAACTCCTGATATAGCTTTAATCCAAGGACCTCCAGGGACAGGGAAAACCACTGTTATTAACGCTATTGTTGAAGAGTTAAATAATAGATATGATAAAAAAAATAATACAACAGGAGCAATTCTTTTATCTTCATATCAACATGCCGCAGTTGAAAATATTATTGAAAGAGTACGCATAAACTCTCTTCCAACTCCAAAATTTGGTAAAAAGATAGATGGTGAAGAATATAGGGGTCATATTGAAAAGTGGACAAATGAACTTATAAATACAGTAAGAAAACAAAATCCTGAATTGAAATTTTCAGCTTATGATTTAGAGTTAAAATCTGCTTATGCAAAGTATAAAGTTGTTCCATCTCCAGCAAATAAAATTAGATTTTTAGATAAACTACTTCAAGAAATTTCATTGTCTAATGACTTAAGAAAAAAAATAGATAAAGCACGAGAAGAGAGTCTGGAGCTCTCTTATTCTACAGATCAACTTTTATTACAAAAAATAAGAGCTTTACGAACTAATGAAGTTTCTTTTGCAGATGACGGAAAAGAACGATGTAAAGATCTATTGTATGATTTGGAAAATGAAGAAAATAAAAAAGTTTTAGAGAAATATGCTTATTCTTCGGAACTTCCAAGTAATAATGACCTACAAGCTTTACGAGGTTTAAAACAAGAACTATTGCATCAAGTTTTACCAAAACCTATGTATCTAAAGTTTGAAGTAGATAAAAATATTCAAGACCTATATGCTTTAGCACAAAAAGAAATTAAAATGAATAAGAGCAAACAGGATAAGACTCTTTTAACTCAATATGAATATTTGGAACATTTAGAATCAAACCCTATGGGGCTTAATACTGCAATTAATGATTGTTCTTTTGCTATTTCTGCAACAGCACAACAAGCTGAAGGAGGAGATCTTAAGAAATTTAAAAATCCTTTTTTCATAGATGATAAGACTTTAGAACTTTTTGACACTGTGATTATTGATGAAGCCGCTAGAGCTACCCCTCCGGATTTACTTATTCCTATGGCAAAAGCTCGTAAAAAAATTCTTTTGGTAGGAGATCATAGACAGTTGCCTCATTTAATAGATGAAGAGCTTGAAGAAAAAGTAATTGAAAGTGAGAAGAGGAGTAGTAAATCAGATGATTCAAACATAAAAGAGTACTATAATCTGAGTATGTTTGAACATATGTTTAAGCGTTTAAAGGAATTGGAAAAGAGCGATGGAATTAGACGAACTATAACACTTGATGCTCAATATCGTACGCATCCGTTATTGGGTAAATTTGCAAGTGATAACTTCTATGCAAAAAACAACGAAGCATTCAAGTCTCCAAGGCCTGCCGAAGATTTTTTTCACAATTTAGATCAGATTGAAAACAAAGCTTGTATATGGCTTGATGTATCTAAAAATTACGGCTTGGAAAGTCGTAGTGGTACCAGTTGGATTCGTAATGCAGAAATAATTAAAATAGTAGATTATCTTGAAAAATGGAAAAAATCTGAACAAGGCAAGAATTTAAGCTATGGTATTATTACCTTTTATAAAGCTCAAAGTGATAAAATAAAAAAAGAGATTAAAAATCGGAAAATTGCAGAAAAAAATATAAAAGTTGGTACTGTTGACGCTTTCCAGGGTATGGAGTTTGATATAGTTTTTCTGTCGGCTGTTCGTTGTAACAAAAAGAAGCATTATGGATTTTTAACAATGGAAAACCGATTAAATGTTGCTGTTACAAGGCAGAAAAAAGCATTGGTTTTTGTAGGGGATTCAGAATTCTTAACAAGTGAAGATGCTCGTTTAGAAAGTAATATTCCTGCTATTGGAAATTTTTATGACTTGTGTAAAGAAAACGGGGTTATTTTATAGGAGAAATTATAATGGATAACAAAATTAAAGAAGCAGAAGATTTTATCATTTATGATTATAAAATTCCATTTTCAACACGATTGCAAAAACAGTTTTTTTGGCCTGTATATCGATACAAGGTTTCTATCAGTGGATTTAGCTTTGGAGTCTTAAATTTATTTGAATATTTCATGTTAAAATTTATTGCATCTGCAGGCAAGGATAAGTTAAAGTTGAAAAGTTTGACAGGAATGCAGGAAGATTTAATTGACTTTTTGCAACAAAAACTTACAAATAAAGGATATTTAGATGATAATTTTTATATAAATAAAAAAGGTTTGAGTATTCTATCTGAAATCGATGAAAAAGAAAATGAAGAAAATTTAGATCGAGAACCTTATTTTTTCTATATTTATATTGATTCTTTTACAAAAAATATTTTACCAGTTATAATACCTATTGAAGAAGAGAAGGTTATTCAATCAACTATTACGCAAGAAGGTAAGAGTTTAATTGTTTTTGAAAAACAGAGTTCTGTAGGAAAGCAAAACGAGAATGATACTAAAAAGATTTGGGCCTTTGATTTTCCACAAAATTATAACTCCGATATAAATAAAGAAGAGGTTGAGCAACTTGTTATAAAGTCAATGAAAGATGGAAAGATTCCATATCAAGAGAACTTTAAAGTAGAAACAATAGAAGAAAGTGCTGAAAAAGTATATCTTGCAGTTCACTTTATTTTACAAGAAGGAAATACTAAGAAATGGTTGATAACAGAAGGTTTTTCTAGTGATTTTAGTACGATTTTTAACCCTGAATATTTAAATGATGCCGGTAAAGAAGAAGTTACAAAGTCTAGAGACTATATGATTCATAAGTCACTGAATATTCCTGATAAAATACAGGAAACAATGCCAAATGATATTGTAGAGAAATTAACTCCTTACTATCAATACCCACAAATTTTTGAAAAATTAAAACAAATTGAAATATCCAAAGCTGGACTTGATAAAATTGGTAAAATCGATACAAGTGATAAACAGGAAGAATCTAAAAATAAAAAGAAAGATTTAATTAGTAATTTGTATCAGGTTATGGAATGGTCTTTTTTTCATTCTGCAAAAAATATTCAAGGGAAAAATAGTATCTTAAAAGAACTTAAAAATAAATCACCACTTGAAATTAAAGATAAATCTTTAAAAATAATGAAAAAGCACAAACTTGATATTATAGAAAAATATAAAAACAATCTTAAAGTTAAATATGGGAGTATAGAGTATAGTTTAAAGGAGGATAGTGATAAACAACTAATACCTTTATTAGTATTTCATATTATAGCTGAATCTGAAAGATTTATAATACTGATGAATAAAAATCCTCAACTAATAAATGACTTTATTCTTTTTACATATTTAAGAAATCCAGCCGAGCACAATGAGAATATAAATATAAAACAAGAACAAATTGATTTGTATTATGATACTTGTTACAGTGTTTTAGAGTTTCTATTTCCTACCTTAAAAAGCAGTAAGGATATTATAAGTAAAAATTTTTATTTCTTTACAGAAACCGAAAGCCAAATTCATAAAAAGAGGTTCATGGCTCAAAAAGTTGTTGAAGAAAAATTAGGTTTCGGTTTGCAAAATAAATTAGCTCCTGATATATATCAGGATATGGTAAATATAGAAAAATTTTTTATTAATTCAGATCAGAATAATATCAATCCAAATATAATAAAAAATCTATATAATATCTTTGATAAGATATTTATGCATATAAATCAAAATATATCAACTCCACAAAAAATTATAAAGGTTAATGAATGTCTTGAAAAAGCAAATAGTGTTGGATTTGATGTGGATAGAAATGAACTTAAATCATTTGAAAGGATAAATAAAGAGCGGTTACAAAAGGCTGTTGAAAATAAGCCTGTAAGTTTACAATCTTCATTCTTGGTGTTTTTATTCAAGATAGACAAAAAGATTCTTAGAAAAATCTCAAAAGAAATGTCAAATTTATTATTTATCATAAATAATATTTCAAACCTACGAGGGCATGGAGATATTTTAATAATAAAGCAAAAAAAAGGAGCATTACTTCAAAACACAATTAGGGATGCTCATATTTTATTATATGATTTTACTAAGAAAGCATACAATTTAAATATAATATAAAAGTGTCAACAATTATGAATCTTATCCTATATGTAATTGTAATCTAACAAAGAAGGAGAATAGTATGAGTTTTAATCTTTTTACTAATATTGCTAAAAAACGGGAAGCAGTAGCTGAACTTGAAAAACAAAGTCAGGAAACAATGAAGGAACTGCAAAATTTCTTTAATGAGAATTTACAAAATTATAAAAATAAAGTTCAGGCAGAAATTGAACAAATGCACAGACTGGATACTCAAAAGATATCCGATTTCAATGAAATGATAGAACATTATAATAATAATATTCAAGAACTAATTTCTGAGAGAATGAAGAACTTTGATAAAGTTCTTTTAAACTACAACAAACAAATAGAGCAGTTAAGTCAAGAAATAGAGATATTGCAGAGTGATAAAGTAAATATCATTAAGCAAAGTCAAGAAGAAATTCACAAATTACGCAATGATACATTAGCTCAAACAGAAGCTCGTCTAAAAGAGGAATATGAGAATCTTCATAAGCAACAAGATGAATTAGCTAGATTACAGAGTGAATATAAAGTAATGAAACAAAACTTTGATCTAGAGCAACAAAAGTTGCAGGCAGACCAAAAAAGATTGGAAGATTATTCTGAGAAGCTAAATCAAGAACGATTAGATATTGATAAAACAGTATTGGAAAAAATTAAAACAGAGAAACAGAATTTACTTGACTATGAAAAAAGAGTTCGAGATAAAGAGGCTGATATCCAAAATCAAGTTCTTAAAGAAACAAAGCTCGAAAGAGAAAGACTTTCAGATTATGAAAAGACACTTAATGAAAAAGAGAGTATTATAAATGAGCAAGTTTTAGCTGCAACTGATACGGAAAGAAGAAGACTTTCAGAATATTTAAAAGAATTAGTCAATAAAGAAAATGCTATAAACCAAACAGTACTGACTGAAACAGATCTTGAACGAAAACGACTTGAGCAATATTCTAAGGAATTAATTGAAAAGGAAGCTAATATCAAAAATACCATAGATAAAGAAACTGAGTTTGAAAAGCAAAGACTATCAGATCTTGAAGAGAAGTTAAACAGTCGCGAAGAGTATCTAAATGATAGAGAAACCAATCTTGAAGAGATTATTGAAGAAAAGACTCAAGAAAGGGTGGAAAATAGAAAAAATGAAATGGAAGCAACTCTTAATAGGGCTAAAGAGGATATAAAATATTTTTCAGAAAAGACTCAAGGTTATGAAAAATTGGAGCAGCTATATCAAGAAATGTATAATACTGTTGGAAAAGATCCTGCTTCTATTATGAAACAATTGGCAGAAAAAAACGAAACCATTCGTCAATTGAGAGAGGAATTAATTAATCGCCCAACAAAAGAGATGGAAGAGGAATATAGAAGATTAACCGATAAGAAAGAGAAAATAAATGAGATACATAAAAGAGTGAAGGAAAAAGAAGGAGAGTATAACTTTACTTTTTCAGAAAATGCCGATTTGAAAACTCAGATTGAACCGTTAAAAAGTCAAATTGATAGCCTTGAAAAAGAACTTGCAAGATACAGAGATATACACCAAACTGAGGCAAATCGTGATGAAAGAATAAAAGAGATAGAAAAACCTTTAGTTAATTTTTCTAATAAAATAATAGATAATGAAGAAGATGTTTGTGAAATGGATTGGTTAAATGATATAGATAGCGGTATAAGAAAATTTGGATTGATTTTCCCAAAGCGTATTTTATATGCATTTCATACAGCACTTAAATGTGGAGAAATCTCTCCTCTTACGGTCTTAGCTGGTGTAAGTGGCACAGGGAAATCAGAATTACCTAGATTGTATTCACATTTTGGAGGTTTAAATTTTTTAAGTTTACCTGTTCAGCCTAACTGGGATAGTCAAGAATCAATGCTTGGATATTTTAATTCCATTGACAATCGTTTTGATGCACAAGATATTTTACGCTTATTAGTTCAGACCCAAAAAGATGACAATCTAAAAGAAGCTATAACGCTTATCTTGCTTGATGAGATGAATTTAGCAAATGTAGAATTATACTTTTCTGATTTTTTAAGTAAATTAGAAACTCGTCGTGGAATTTCTGATGATAAACTTCCTTCAATAGCAGTAAAGCTTGGTTCTGGATTAGATGATTATCAAATTCCACTTGGAAGAAATGTTCTATGGACAGGAACAATGAATCAAGACGAAACAACAAAAACTCTTTCTGATAAGGTGTTAGATCGTGGAATTGTTATAAATTTTCCAAGCCCTAATAACTTGAGAAGTAGGAAGATAACTAATACCTTACCTAAAGATAGATCCTTATTACGCCGTAGTGTATGGAACAGGTGGATAAAGAAGTC
This sequence comes from Candidatus Cloacimonadota bacterium, assembly GCA_002742935.1. Lineage (GTDB taxonomy): Bacteria > UBA4055 > UBA4055 > UBA4055 > UBA4055. Next base: position 43,629 of record PDON01000060.1, read on the forward strand.
TACACCAGAAAATATTAGTAAAAGTATGGATTCGTATAGAAATATTATTGAAGGTATAAACTCTGACATAGGAAAAGCTGGACGAGCTATAGGTCACCGAGTATGGCAATCTATCGAAAGCTACATTAATAACTATCCTACAGTAATTTCCAATTTAGAAAATGAAGAAGATTTGAAAAAAGCAATGGATAATGCTTTTGCAGATCAATTAGTTCAAAAAATAATGCCTAAATTACGCGGTTTAGAAGTTGAAGGTATACAGGGTGATTGCCTAAAATCTGTTCAATCAAAAATTTCAAATTATGGTTTAGACGAAGACTTTAAAAATGCAATGGAATTAGGCTATGGACAATTTATGTGGAATACATCTAACTATGCTTTAGACTCCAATAATCAAGATTCAGAAGTAAATAAAACTGAAACCTCTGAACAATTAACAAATGAAGAATAGATAAAGATAAACCTGCAAGTTTATTTTATGCTTGCAGGTATATTTTTAATATTAGAGCAATAATATGATTGAAATTAAAACAATAAAAGAATTTTATAAAGCTATAAGTGAGAAGAATGAAATAGCTACTAATTTGCTTAGTTTACAAAACCAATATAATTATTTATTTAACTTTGATCCAATTAGTTTCAAAAATTTAGATTCAGATTTAGATACAATTATTTATAAGAATATATTATTTCATCAACAAGGTTTGAATTCAGACAATATTGAAATACAAGATTATCTTTATAGACTATTTTTATTTGTCGAACCAGCATTAAAACACATTTTTAATATTATGCACCAAAAAATTTTACGAGAGCATTCTATGCAACATATTGGAAGAGTTCGTGAAATTGATGGGAAGTCAATTAGTTGGCTAAATAAACAACCAGGAAGAACTATAAAACAGAAAGCAAGTTTAACAGGTAGGATACTTGCTCCTCGCAGAATAATCAGTATAGATACAGCAGAAAATAGGTTGTTAAAAGCTTTTGTTTACAAACTTGATATGCTTTTGAGTATTCAGCAAAAAGCAACAAATAGTTATTCTCCAAAAACTAAATTTATTCGTAGATGGTTACAATCATCTGATGCTGAATTTATAGGGAAATGGAATAATACACCTCCAAACAACTCTCTTCTTTCTGATAAAAACTATAAAAGAATTTGGAAGGGGTGGATAGAACTACAACATATTGATAGAAGAATAAAAAATGATTTTGAAAATTTGGAAGAGATAAGAACGGCCATAGAATATATTGATTTTACTACAAAAAAGTATCAGTCAGAAAGATATAAGATAATTCAAAGACCTCTTCTAGGTGATAGAGATTTTAATTTTATAACACCGTTTGAAGATAATGACTTTAATTTAAAGAAAGAAATAACTATAAATAAAAAAGAAATAAACCCTGAAACAGAAAATAATACCTTAAAAACAGATTTATGTACAATTGATTTTGATAGTATAAAACCAAATATCTCTTTTTTATTAGATGATAGTTTAGAAGATATAAAAATACAAAAATTACCATTTATTTTATTGCAACAAATATGGAGATGGAAAGATAAAAATAATAACAAAGATAAGGTTCAATATATTGACTGTGCTAATTCTCAAGGAATTCTTTTAAATGATGTAGAAAACAGTTTCCAAATTGAAAATTTTTCTATTCATGATGCTTTAAACACAGAAAGGAAAGAAAATAAAAATCACATAACAGGAGTTTTAATAAAGAAATTATCTAAATATTTGCAGTGTTCAAAACTGATATATTTCTTGCCATCTGAATTAGATGAATTTTCAAGTCAAATAATTAGAACAAATTTAAATCTTTATTTTTTTAATGCAGAACAAATTCCTAAAAGTATTGCTCAAATTATATTTATATTTGATGATGCAAAAGCAGAAGAGATCGAAGATAATATATTTTTTATTTTAAAAGAAGAAACTGACAGTAAAATCATATACACTCCAATAAAAGCTATAAAAAATAAAAAATATAGCTTAGATTTAAAAAAAATACTACAAAAACATAATGGTATTGTATGGGAAAGGCATCCAAATATTATAATCAATAAAAAAACTAATAAAAAAAAGAGTATTCAAAATAGATCTAAAATTTTAGATGAATTTATTAAAAGCATACCTGAAAAGGATTATCAATTCTTACCTAGAATAAAAGAGAGTTCAAATTTTCATAAAATAAAATCAAAAAATATTATAAAGCAAACAGAAAATACTAACTCTGAATTATTAAAAGACTTTCCAAAAGAATTGGATAAGTATCAATACAAAAAAATAATTGAGATAAATGAAAATGATATTATGAAAGGTGGAATTCTCTTTGCAAAATATCAAAAAAAATTAGAAGAGTTAAAGTGCGATGCTCCATTATGGAAAGATCATTTACCTCCTTTAAAATTAAAAACTTTTGATTCAGAAATTCAACTTGTTGGAAATAAAACTTCAATTATTCCAAAAAGAGGCATTGCAATACCTATTCCTATTGAAAGAGACTTCACCTTACCAGAAAAAAGTCCTTTTATAGAATTTGAACTTGAAAGAGGTGATGGAACACAAGAAGATCAATTTTTCGCTTACATTAAAGATGATAACTTTCCACTAGAAGAGGATATTGATTGTAAATTAAAGCTTACATATACTTATGGAGATAGCAGTCCTTATAAGCTAGTTTTTATTCCAAGTAAACCTCAGCAAGAAAAAAAGTATGGAGTTTTTACTGTAGAATGGACAAAAAAAAGTCATATTGATTTAAGCTCTTTTCCTATTCCTAACTACCCTCCTATATATCAATGGAAAGATTTTTTTAACTATCCTGACTCTAATAAAGAGAAGGATTCTAATATTATTGAATGGTTAGAAGCTGAATTTCTTAAGATTCAGAATGTTGTTGATTATGGTTGGAATATGTATAAAGTCTATAATAAAGGATCTAAAAAATTTATAAATATAAATCAAGAGTTTATATTTAATAATAGTCCTGAAGATGAAGCTATTATTTTTGATAAAGAAAACAGAATTCAATCAGGAGATTTAATAAAATGCTTTATTATTGAAAATACTAAAAGAATATCGAGGCATCACAGTAAATTTATTGCACAAAATTTTTATAAGATAGATTCTGAAGAAGAATCTTACAAATGTTTTCTAAAAAGATCTTTAAGATTCCCAATATTTATATTATGGAATAATACTTTTAGTATTGATAATGAAGATGTTTCTCTAGAATTTAAAGAAAAATGTCTTACTGCTATTGAAAATGCAGAAAATATTATAAGTGATGATAGTATGCCCAATTTTATGAAAGATGAAATGAGAATGTTTTTAAGTGCTTTGCATAAAGATACGCCTCAATCAAATATTCAATTTTTAAATTCTTGTATTGATGATGATAAACTTTTTATAGAATATTATAGAAGAATTGCATTTGCAGTAAGCGATTGTTCTGAAAACTGGCAAGAAGAACTTTTAGAAAAAGTTTTAGTAAAATTAGAAGAAGTAACATTTGAAAATAAACAGATAGTTGAATATACAATGCGTATTTTAACAATTTCGGTATGGAGATATGAAAAATTTATTAATAAATTCCATCTTGAAGAAATAGACCTTTTATTAAAAAATATTTCTATTAGTTGGAATGAATTCATCAATAATCAATCACGAAATAAAAAAGATTTAGGACAACAAAGATTAAGTGCATCTCTTTTTATTGAATTACTTATAGCTTTATTAAGACTTAGAACCAAAAAGGAATTCCAAAATATTTTTTCACCTTATTCCAATCAAATAAAAAAGTTATATAGTCAATTAAATAAAATAAAAGAAAAAGAAATAACGCTAAATACAAGAATTAAGTTTAAAAATGATAAAAATGAAGAGATAGATATCCTAGATTATACAATGGAGTATTTACTGGGTGTAGTAAAAGATACTTCTATAAAGATATCTTCTGTATCAGAATAAAACAAAGGAGAAAGTTATGAGTAGAACCCCAAAACTTATTATTTGTACCGTAGGAACTTCAATTGCTAATGGTTGTCCAACTCAAAAAGACCTATTTGAATCTCAAGCAGATTGGGATGATGATGATTCTATAATAAAAAAAGAGTTAAAAATCAAAATAGATAAAGAACTTCCTAAATTAAATATAGAAACAAAAGAATTTAGAAAATTAAGTGCAGAATTAAATACTTTAGATAGATTAAAATTAACTGAAAATGATAGAGTTGAGCTTATAAGTAGTGATAACTTACTTGGAAAGGTTTGCAGTGAAAAGTTAAAAGAAATTATTAGTGTAGCTTATAATATGAATTCTACTCAAATAAATATTCATAAAATAGAAAAATTACAAATCAAGAATATACAAGAATTACGAAAAACGGGAATAAAAAATCTAATTTCTACAGTTATAAATATATTAGAGGATAGTATGTATTCTCATGATATTATTTTTAATCCTGTTGGAGGTTATAAATTTATAAATCCTTTTATGACTATATTAGCTATGCTTTATGGAAAACGGAGTATTTATTTATTTGAATATTCTCAAGAATTATTAAGTATCCCTGCTTTACCTATTACTTTTGATTTAAAAGTTTTTGAAAGAGCAAAGCCTGTTTTGGATAAGATAAAAAAAGATACAGCTATAAAAAAAGAAGAATATTTAAGTTTAATTCCTAATCTATCAGAATCTGAAAAAAATCTATTCTTATCATTTACAGAGTCTTGTGAATATAATTTCGTAACTTTATCTCCATTAGCTTTTGTATTCTTAGAATTAGAAAAATCAAAAAAAATACTAAAAATAAATTCTAAAGCTAAAAAACAACTTGAAGAATTGAAAAAAAATGAAAAAGCCCAATCAATTATCAATATATTGCAAAAAGCTCAAAATCCAATTTGGCTACATAACAACTTAGATAGTTGGAGTACAACAGATATTTTAAATCTAAAATGTAAGGATACAGGACAAAGAATATTTTGTTTTCTAGAAAATAAATCTCTAAGAATAATTTATATATGCAAGAATCATAAAGAATATGAAAGAATTGGAAATGAATTCAAAAAAATAAATTTTAAAAATGAAGAGTTTGAAGATTTAACAATTCCCTAAAAGAGTTAGTTAAGCAATTGGATATAATCAGAAAAAGGAAGACTAAAAGTTTATCGCTTACCTAAAACAGATATAAATATATATTTCTAATATTTTGTTTAAAAATGAATTTCTAGATTTTTACTATACATCTTTATATAAATTGTATATAAAAATAACTCTATACAAAAAAAGGGTTAGAAAACTCTAACCCTTTTCATGCCTTCTCGCGGAATTGAACCACGGACACAGGGATTTTCAGTCCCTTGCTCTACCGACTGAGCTAAGAAGGCTTACCAACGGAGAGAATATATATATGATTTTTCTAATTGTCAATAGGTAAAATTATTCTTTTCTTTAGTTTTTAGTTCAATTTATAGGAATTTAAAGAACTTTTCCTCTTTAAATATATTTTGAACTTTAAGAAGATGATTATAAAACCTACAAACTATGGAGAAAATATGTTTAGAGTTCTTTTCCTTTTAACAATTTTGATACCTCTTTTTCCAAAAGAGATAAGTGTTAGTATTCTTCCTCAAAAGTTTATTTTAGAACAGATTGTAAAAGATAAATTTAATATAAATGTAATGGTAAAACCGGGATTCTCTCCTGCAACCTATGAACCTACACCATCACAGATGAAGCATCTATCGAAATCCGATATATTCTTCTCTATCGGAGTACCTTTTGAAAAAAATTGGGTTCCTAAAATAGAAAAAATGATAAAAGGTTTAAAAGTTGTAGATAGCTCTAAAGGTATAGAGAGAAGAGAGATGGACTCTTTTAAACATATAGAAGAGAAAAATAATCATCATAAAGATCATGGTCATAAACATTCACATAATGGTAAAAAGGATCCTCATGTATGGCTGGATCCTATGTTGGTTAAAGTTATAGCTAAAAATATGACAGATGAGATGGTTAAAGCAGATAAGATAAATAGTAAGTTTTATCAAAAAAATCTTGAAGAGCTGAATAGAAAAATGGATAATATCAATATAGAGATTAAAGATCTTCTTAAGGGTAAAAAATCCAATAAATTTATGGTATTTCACCCAAGCTGGGGATATTTTGGCGACAGATATGGTCTAAAACAGATCCCTGTTGAAGTTGAAGGAAAAACCCCTAGTGCAAAACAACTTAAAGAGATTGTCAAAATTGCTAAAGAGAAAAAAATAAAAATACTCTTTGTTCAACCTCAATTTGATAAAAGAGCTTTAAAAGCTATAGCAAAAGAGATAAAAGGCAAGGTTTTACCTATAGATCCTCTTTCTTACGATTATATAAACAACTTGAAAGATGTTGCTAAAAAAGTATCGGAATCATTATAGTGAATATTTTAGATTTTGATAATGTTTCATTTTCATTTGGAAAAGAATCCATAATCAGAAATGTATCTTTTGCCATAGAGAAAGGTGATTATTGTGGAGTTGTAGGACCAAATGGAGGAGGAAAAACAACTATTTTGAGACTTATCATTGGTTTGCTGAAACCGGATAGTGGTAAAATAACTATAAACGGCAAAAGTATAAAGGAGTCCAGGAATATTATAGGATATGTTCCCCAATATTCAAATATGGATAACAGCTTCCCCATATCTGTTGAACAGGTTGTCGCTATGGGTGTTTTAAAGAGGTTTAACCTATCCCCTTTTTTAAAAAGTGACGATAAAAGAAGGGTAGAGGAAGCTTTGGATCTTTTAAAGATTAGAAATTTGAGAGATAATAGCTTTGGTGATCTTTCAGGAGGACAGAAACAGCGAGTTCTCATAGCAAGAGCTATAGTATCAAATCCTGAGATTCTTATTTTAGATGAACCAACTGCCAGTGTTGACAGTGAGATTGAGAAGGAGATCTATATTCTATTAAAGGAGTTTAATAAGGATAAAACCATAATCTTAGTTTCTCATGATATGGAGAAGATCTCATCCGCCTCAAATAGACTACTATGTGTTAATAGAAAGGTTATAGTCCATTCAACTGAGAATAAAGAGTTTCATGATTCTACGACGAGTATATACAATCCCGAACTTAAAATTATAAAACATAAGTGTGGTATTTAGATGGATTTTTTAAGTTCTATTTTTGATTTTGATTTTCTTCTATATGCACTTATAGCCGGCATTTTATCAAGTATTGCTTGCGGTATAACAGGAACCTTTGTTGTAAAAAAAAAGATCACCTTTGTAAGTGGTGGTATAGCTCATGGTGTTTTGGGTGGTGTTGGTCTATTCTACTTTTTAGGATTGAATACCCAGATAGGAGCTGTAGTTGCTTCTTTAATATTTGCACTAATCTTAACAATCTCAAAATTTAAGTATAAGGGGAATGAGGATACCCTTGTAGCCTCTATATGGTCAGCCGGTATGAGCTTAGGTATAATTTTTATGTTTATCACCCCCGGGTATAATGTTGATCTTCTATCCTTTATCTTTGGTAATATACTAATGGTAGATCAAGAATCTATTCTAATGCTCCTAGCCTTTGATATAATTATCATTGGATTGGTATTTTCACTCTATAAATATCTAAAATATGTAAGCTGGGACGAGGAGTATTTGGAGGTAAGGGGATTCAATGTTCCATTAATCTATTTTACTCTACTTGTTTTAGTTTCATTAACAGTTGTAATTTTATTAAATATTGTTGGACTTATTCTCATAATTGCTCTTTTAACTTTACCATCAGCAATAGCATCACTATTTTTTAAAAGGTTTTCATATATAATGGTTGGAAGTGTAGTTATAGGTACTATTATTACAACAATAGGGGTGTTTATCTCTTTTGAAAAGGATCTTCCTTCAGGAGCTACAATAGTACTTTTTGCCGCAACTACATATATATTATCGGTTCTTTTTAAAGGTTTAAAGAGTAAGTTCAATTAAATTTTTCTGTAAAGATTGCTATTTTAGTATCAATGATATGACCTATAGATTGATTTATATAAAATTAAATAGTTGAGGATAGATATGAAAATATGTTCATGGAATGTTAATGGTTTGAGAGCCGTTATGAAAAAAGGTTTTCTCGATTGGGTTAAGGAGTATGATCCCGATATTTTATGTTTACAGGAAACAAAACTTCAAGATGAGAATCTCGATGATTCAATGAGAAACATAGAAGGGTATAAAAGCTATTGGTCATTTGCAGAGAAGAAGGGTTATAGTGGAACTGTTATCTATACTAAAGAGGAGCCAATCTCTATCTATCATGGATTTGGTGTAGATGAGTTTGATAGTGAAGGTAGAATTGTAAGAGTAGATTTTAAAGAGTTTATACTTATAAATATCTATTTCCCAAACGGTCAGAGTAGTGATGAGAGACTTGACTATAAAATGAGATTCTACGATAAATTTTTAGAGTACTCAAATGAGATTGTAAAGAGTGGAAAACAGCTTATTGTCTGTGGTGATTATAATACTGCTCACAATGAGATAGATCTAAAAAACCCTAAATCCAATGCTAAGAGATCCGGATTCTTACCAATTGAGAGGGAGTGGATAGATAAATATATATCTAATGGATATGTAGATACTTTTAGAGCTCTAAATCCTGAAGAGGTTAAATATTCCTGGTGGAGCTATAGATTTAATGCAAGAAAAAATAATGCGGGCTGGAGAATTGATTACTTTTTTGTAAATGAAAACTTTTTCTCTGAAGTTAAAACTGCTTCAATACTAAACGATGTAATGGGATCTGATCACTGCCCTATAGAGATTGTACTGAACTAGATCTCTAAGTTCGGTATGAAAATAGAAATCTTGCTATAAGATTATGTATATTGGTTAACTATGCCGAAACTGTTAAACTTGGAATCTTCTAAAAGAAGGATGTAAAACAAACCTCCATTACCGATGTATCCTCTATTCGGAAACAATTAATATCCTATTCCAAATAACAGTTTCCGATATAGCGGTGGAATCGGCAAACCCGACAAGGGTTTGAGTCTCCATCATCAATAATGTTAAAGAGTTCAGGGCTTTATGCCCCAATTATCTTTTTACTTCTTTTTGATAAGAAAAAGAAGAGATTTTGTTTCTTTTGCCTACAAAAGAAGTACCGTAAAAAGTTTATAGATTTTGATAAAAATCTTAAAACTTTTCCCAGACTGATAGATAAAGTTGTACCCTTCGAGAACCTAAGGAAACGATTTTTATATAGGTGTTTATATTTATAATACCAAATAGGATCTACTGAAAAAAGGAGAAACATTTTTTATTAAAGAATTTAACGATTATTCAGCAACCCTAAATTGCAAGGTTTTTAAACGATATTTATCAAAAATATTGTAGTTTTCTTGGGAGAAAGAAGATAACCTATCCATGAGTTTACTCTGTCCTGTTTTTTACTATTAAGAACGATACAAGTAGATCTTAATCACCTTGCCTTACTTTTTATCAACTCTCTCTGCTTTCTTAAAATATAACCCACCATCTCATCCAATTCACTTCCTTCCATAAATAGGTGCTGTAGGTGTAAAAATATTTCATATTTAGATTTTTTATTTTCATCGGCTGAAATTCTTACAAGCTTATACCAATAACCCTTATTAGCAGTATCAAGAGTAGTAGAGATATAGATATGCTCCCCCAAACGAAATCTCTCTTTTGATGATGTAGCAACCTTAATTCCGCCGGCAGATATATTTTTAACAACTCCGGGGTCTATAGATTTAGATTCAGAAAAAAAGTTAGAAAACCTTTTTATTTTGCAATCAGCAGATATCTCAAGCCTGAAGAAATCTCTTCTCTGAACCTTTCTATAAGAGTTCTTTACATAAAGAATCTTCATTCTCATGCTTTCACTCTTACCTGTTGAAACCACAATACCCTCAAAGATATGAATCCCATCATCTTTTATAGATATAAAATCAAGTCTAGTATTGCTCCTAAATTTAATAGAACGACTAAAAGCTATAGGAAGATCTACATAAAAATAATCATCATCAACAACTTCATCGAGACGAACGGGAAGCTCTCTACCATCTCCACCTGACAACCTAACAAAAAACTTGTCTCTTATTTTAAGGCTACTTAGCTTCACTTTCACTCTCAAACTCTGCTTTACACTCAGGGCAATAGAATGTTGTTCCTGATTTTCTTACTTTTTCCATTAAGATAGGGCTCTTGCAGGAAGAGCAGGATCTGTTTACAGGTTTATCCCAAGAAACAAAATCACATTTTGGATAGTTGGAACAGCCATAAAATACCTTACCTCTCTTAGATCTTTTTTGGGTAATATCACCATCACATCCATCTTTTGGACACTTAACTCCAAGATCCTCTGTCTTGATATTTTTACACTTTGGATAATTGTTACAAGCTATAAATTTACCATATCTACCCATTTTGGTGACCATATCTCCACCACACTTTTCACACTTACCCACAACAGTAGATTCAACCTCTTTTTTCTCTCCCGAATCTCCATCTATTGAGTTTGTATATTTACATGTAGGAAAATTATTACAAGCTATAAACTTACCATTTCTACCCCATCTGTAAACGAGTTCACCTTCATTACAAAGAGGACAATTTTGACCCGTTTTTTCTATATTACTCTTCTTAATTTCTTTACTGTTCTCCAAAGCCTCTTTTAAAGATTCACTGAAAGGGTTGTAGAAATTATGAAGAACTCCAACCCATTTTTGATCACCAAACTCTATTTTATCAAGCTCACTTTCCATTTTTTTTGTAAACTCAACATTAAGTATTTCAGGAAAACTTTTTACAAGAATACTATTAACTAAAACACCCAATTCGGTAGAGAAAAGTTTTCTTTCCTTCTTCTCAATGTATTGCTGAGAAATAAGTCTATCAATAATGGTTGCGTAGGTGGAAGGCCTTCCTATACCATCCTCTTCCAATGTTTTTGTTAGGGAAGCTTCATTAAACCTTGCCGGAGGTTTTGTAAAGTGTTGGTCAGCAGCAAGATCTTTAAGATCCACTTTATCACCCTCACTAAAACCTTTCGGAATCATCTTATCCTCACCATCAGAAGCATCTTCTATGCTGTAAACTTTAAGAAAGCCATCAAAAACCATGACTCTGCCGGAGGTTCTAAAAGTAAACTCACCACCAACAGTATCAACAGATGTTTGGTTAAATTTAGCATCTGAGAACTGAGTTGCTAAAAATCTTTTATATATGAGATTATAGAGCTTTGATTGATCTTTGGTTAAATATTTAACAATTTTTTGAGGATCAAGAGTTATATCTGAAGGTCTAATAGCCTCATGTGCATCTTGAGTATTATTTGATTTACTCTTAAATTTTCTCACACTTTTATTTAGATAGTCATTAGGATAGTTTTCCGAAATATAGTCTCTTAAAGCCTTATTTGCATCATCTGAAATTCTTACAGAATCGGTTCTCATATAGGTAATAAGTCCCACAAATCCATCACTACCAAGCTCAACACCCTCATACAGTTGCTGTGCTATCTGCATAGTTTTTTTGGATGAAAACCCAAGTTTCTTAACACTCTCTTGAAGAAGAGTTGATGTTATAAAGGGTGGAGCAGGAGATTTTTTTACACTCTTTTTTGTTATTGATTTTATATGGAAACTTTCATTTAAGATCTTATTTTTTATATCAACAGCTTCAGCTTCTGAACCAATGTTAAAATCTTTACCATCTATCTTATGAAGAGAGGCTTGATATTCTCCATTACTATGTGTAAAAATAGAAGATAAACTCCAATACTCCTCCGGCTTGAAATCAGCTATCTCTTTATCTCTTTCGCATATAATCTTTAGAGCAACACTTTGAACTCTTCCAGCACTCAACCCACCTGTTATAGTTTTCCATAAGAAAGGGCTTACCTTATAACCAACAAGCCTATCCATTATCCTTCTAGCCTGCTGAGCATCAACGAGATTTTGATTAATCTCACCAATATTTTCAATCCCTCTTTTTATACCATTCTTTGTTATTTCATTAAATGTAACTCTAAATATATTCTTGTTATGCTTAACTATCTTATTTGCAATATGCCAACCAATAGCTTCCCCTTCACGATCAGGGTCAGTTGCAATTAGAATCTTATCACTTGTTTTAGCTGCTTTCTCAATTCTCTTTATTGTCTTTGCTGCCTGACCGTTGCTGAGAACCTTATACTTAGGTTTAAAATCATTTTCAATATCTACTCCAATCTCCTTTTCCGGAAGATCAACCAAATGACCATTACTAGCCATAACCTCATATGTTTTTCCTAAATATTTACCTACAGCCTTTACCTTACCGGGAGACTCAAGTATAACCAATGTTTTTCCCATATATCAACCTATATTAAATATTACTCGTTTGCACCATGACAGCTTTTATATTTTTTACCGCTTCCACAAGGACAAGGATCATTTCTTCCCACTCTCGGACCACTTCTTAAAGGTTCCCTTTTATTAACCTTTTCCTCTTTAACGCTATTTGTCTTTGCATTTTTCATCATCTTTTTATCATCAGCTTTTCTTTTCTCATCCTCTTCTACCTCTACCTTAAATTGAGCTTTGAAAATAATCTCCAAAGCCTCCTCATTTATGGTATAGATCATCTGTTTAAAGGATTCAAAACTCTGCTGTTTGTAAGTAATAAGAGGATCTTTTTGACTGTGAGCTACAAGACCCACACCTTTCATTAAATTCTCATTATCGTAGAGATGATCTTGCCAATTTTTATCAATGGTTCTAATAATTGCTATTTTGATGAGAATATTCATCATCTCCTCACCAATAACCTCAATCTTTTTAATAAACTTATCTTTGGCTCTTTCAACCAATAGATCTACAAGATCATTGTATGTTTTAATCTCAATTTCATCAAGATCAAAGCTTATAAAAAGAGACTTTGTTAAAGTGTCATTAATTCCATCAATATCCCAATTCTCAATAATATCAGTATTTCCGGTATGGGAGAATACAACCTCGTGTATATAATCTTGAATCATCTCAAAAACATCGTTTTCAAGCTTTTCGGTAGGATCAACCCCATACTCTTTTGCAAAAGGAACATCTTTACCCTCAAAAATAGCACCTTTAATAAGAGCTTTTCTTCTTCTATGATAGATAACATTTCTCTGCTTATTCATCACATCATCATATTCAAGAGTATGCTTTCTTGAAGCAAAATAGTGAGCCTCAACCCTTTTTTGGGATCTTTCAATAGATTTTGAGATCCACTTATGAGTAATAGCTTCACCCTCTTGATGACCAAACTTATCCATTACGGATGATATTTTTTCAGAACCAAAGATTCTCATTAAGTTATCTTCAAGAGAAACATAGAATATAGAACTTCCCGGATCTCCCTGCCTTCCGGCTCTACCTCTAAGCTGTCTGTCAATACGCCTTGAGTTGTGCCTTTCACAGCCAATGATAGCCAATCCTCCGTTTGACTTAACTTCATCTGTTAACTTAATATCTGTACCACGACCTGCCATATTGGTTGCAATGGTAACTCTTCCGGCCCTACCTGCTTCAGCAACAATATGAGCCTCTTTAGCATGATTTTTAGCATTTAAAAGTTGATGTTCAATACCTTTTGCTCTCAAATATCTTGAAAGAACCTCACTTACATCAACATCAGGAGTACCCACAAGTACAGGTCTTCCCTCATCAACAAGAGCTTTTATATTTTCTACAACAGCATCATACTTCTCTTTTTTAGTCTTATAGACCATATCCTCTTGATCATTTCTAGCAATAGGAACATTGGTAGGAACAACAGAAACAGGAAGTTTATATATATCATAAAACTCATTCTCTTCAGTGATAGCGGTACCTGTCATACCACTTAAATTTTTATAAAGCCTGAAATAGTTCTGATAAGTGATAGATGCTATTGTTTGGGTATCTTGACCCACAGCAACCCCCTCTTTAGCTTCAATACTTTGGTGCATTCCATCACTGAACCTACTATCAAGCTTTAAACGACCTGTACTTTGATCGACAATGATAACCTTACCATCCTGAACAACGTAATCAACATCTTTTTCAAATAAAGAGTAAGCTTTTAACAGTTGATGAAGTGTATGCAAAATATCACTCTTTTTGGAGTACTCATCATGAAGAGTTTGTTTTTTTATCTCTTTATCATTCTCGCTGATATCCATGCTATCAATATTTTGAAGCTCTATACCAAGATCCGGAAGAATAAACATATTCTCCTCTTCGGCAAACTTACTTAAAAGATCATGCCCTTTCTGACCCAAATCTACAGTATTTGATCTCTCATCAAGAGTGTAGTATAACCCTTCCAATACTTCATCAATTCTTTTCTCTCTCAAATAATCATTTTCAAGCTTCTGAATTGCAGTTTTTACTCCTGTTTTATTTAAAACCTTTGCCAATCTCTTATGTTTTGGTAACGCTTTAAAGGATTGAAGAAGTTTAAAATGACCCTCTTTTTCAGTTTCAGGATTCTCAATAAGCTTCTCACCTTCGCTAACAAGATGGTTTACAAATTTTGTTTGTTCCCTAACAAGAGTTGATACTGCAGGTTTAAACTCCTCAAATCTCTGCTTAGTATCTCTGGAAACAGCACCCGAAATAATTAAAGGAACTCTTGCTTCATCAATTAATATGGAATCAACCTCATCAATGAGACAAAAGTTCCAACCTCTCTGAACCATCTCATCAATATCATGAACCATATTGTCTCTCAAATAATCAAAACCAAACTCATGATTCACACCATAGGTTATATCTTTCTCATACTCACCTTTTCTAACATCATTACTTTTAACATCACTGTGTATCACACCAACTGAAAGGCCAAGAAGCTCATAAATAGGTGCCATCCAGTCTCTATCCCTTTTAGCCAAATAGTCGTTAACAGTAATAACATGAACACCTTTTCCAGTTAAACCATGAAGATATGTAGGAAATATTGCAACCAAGGTTTTACCTTCTCCGGTAGCCATCTCAGCTATTCTTCCTCTGGCAAGAAGAATTCCCCCCATAATTTGAACATCATAGGGAACCATTTTCCACTCCTGTTCCCTACCGTCAACTATCCAAGAGTTCCCACACATTTTAATACAAGCCTGTTTAACAAGACCAAATGCTTCGGGAATAATAGATTCTAAGCTCTCTCCATTTTTTATTCTATCTTTAAACTCTTGAGTTTTACTTAAAAAATCCTGCTCTTCAAAAGAGCTATACTCTTCACAATATTGATTTACTTTTGAAACAATAGGTTTAAGCTTCTTTACCTCTCTCTCCTGCTTTGTTCCAAAAATTTTATTTAAAAAAAAGTTTATCATATATTTCCCTAAACGATTTATTTACCTATTTACCAATAAATAATCTTTCACCTAAAAAATTATCCAATTCTGATTTTTTTATCTTCATATAAACACTTTCAAGATCATACTCAACCCTGAGAAACTGAAACTTATAAGTTTCAGTGTCAAAAATGGAAAAGCAAGCTTTTGAATTTCCATCTCTTGGTTGACCAACGGAACCTGAATTTATAATAAGTCTACCATCATGATTTCTAAAAACTTCACTTCTATGGGAATGACCAATAAAACAAATATCCTCGCTAAAACTAAGAAAATTTTCCTTTGCCGCTCCTAATGTTGTGAGATAGTTCCACTTAGAAGGATCTTTTGGTGTAGCATGTGTAAACAACATAGATTCCTTCTTTATCTGCAACGGTAAAGTTGAGAGATACTGGAGATTATCGTCTGAAAGCATCTTCCTTGTTACTTCCGTTGATTTTTTTGCATACTGATTAAAAAGAGCAGTACTTGTTTGACCCAAAACCGCACTATCATGATTTCCCATAACCACATTATTTGAAACAGATCTTATGATATCAATACACTCATTGGGATTAGGCCCGTAACCAACAATATCACCTAAACAGTATATCTTACTAACTTTCTCAGATTCAATCTTTTTTAATACAGCAAGTAAAGCTTCAAGATTTGAATGTATGTCAGATACTATTGCTATCTTCATTTTTCATATTGTGTAATAAATTATTCAATATACCATTAATAAAGTTTCCTGATTTTGGGGTACTGAATTTTTTAGATATATCAATGACCTCATTTATAGAAACCTTTGGAGGTATCTTAGGCATATATAAAATCTCAACAACAGCCAATCTTAAAAGAAGTTTATCCATAAGAGTAAGTCTGTTAAAATCCCAATTATCCAATCTGTTTAAAATCTCTTCATCAATAGATTTCTTGTTTGTGTTGTAGAATCCAATAAACTCTTTTACATATTCCAAGTTCTCATTAACTTTAACCAACTCCTCTTTTGTCAACTCGCCAAAAGAGATCTCCTCAACAGGAATATTTTCAGATATTTTATCTGCAAAAGAGTAAAAGTAATCTTTTTTCTTCTCTTCAATAAGGGTACTTAGACTCAAAGAAAGCTCCTCATCCATACCTGAAACTTTAAGAACTATTTTCTCTTCCTTATTTAGTCTCTCAAGTAAAATCTCATCGTAAGCCGAACTTAAAGTATCAACAATCTCATCCCAAGGGGTTTCAGTACAAGATTCTTCGAACCAACGCCAGTATTCAACCGGATCATTGTAAAAATCTTTGAGATCAAAATCATAGTACTCCATTGTATATATTATTGAAAGAACTACTTCTCTTGTTTTTCTTCTTGTAATCATCCCTACTATTCCTACACTTTACTTTTTATTATAAACTTTAATTTGCTCTCTCGCAATAAAATCCGCTTCATTATTTAACTCATTTTCTGAATGAGCTTTTACCCAATGCCACTCTATTTCATGTAAAAGAGAGAGTTCATAGAGCTTCTTCCACAACTCCATATTCTTTACCGGCTGATTGGAGCTGGTTTTCCAACCTCTTCTTATCCAATTTGATATCCAAGAGGTAATACCTTTTTTAACATACATAGAATCTGTATATATATTTATTTGACAACACTTTTTGAGGGCTTTGAGGGCTTCTATTACTGCTGTAAGCTCCATAACATTATTGGTTGTACTCTCTTTGTACCCTTTTACAACCTTTTTATGCTCTTTATAAAATAAAATAGAACACCAACCTCCCGGACCTGGATTATAGCTACATGCTCCATCTGTGTATATTTCAACTCTCTGCATTTCACCCCTTCCTTACACAAAGAAAGAAACTATATCATTTATTCCTAATAAGCAAAACATATTTTAATGTAAGTTTAAAGGAAAAATAATAAAAACCAAGTATAATTAAGACTAAATACAACTTATTTTAAAAGATCAGTTTTTCAATTTTAATTATTTATGACCTACTGAAAAAATCATAAGAAAATAAGTTACGGCAGAGCAGATCTAAGGGAGCGAAGCTAATTCTTTATTTTGTGCTTCTTTCTCATAAGAAAACTGCAAGGTTTCTGATAGATATCACTTAAAAAGCCTACAGTTTTATTTCAAGCATATCCATAAAAACTATTAAATATCCTATTTTACCCTTTTTCAGAAGATATTATTTATCATCAGTTTTTGAGATAGCTTAAAGTTATAAAAAACAAAAAGCTCTATAATTTCACACTTTCTATCTTTTAGAAATGGTTACTCAGAGACTAAATATTAAAACTGAAATCTACTCATCACCCAAAAACTTATTAGGTATAAGATAATTTTTTACATAATCCTCAACAGATTCCTCCAGAGATCTAAACCTTGCTTTGTTTCCATCTCCCGCCATATTTATTTTTTCGTTTGATGCACAGGTATAATACTGATACTTACCTTTAAGGTTTTCAGGCATATCTATATAGTTTATATTCTCACTTTTACCCATACTTTTAAATACCGCTTTAGCTAAATCATTCCAAGATCTAGGGGTTCCGGTACCTATGTTAAAAAGACCATTTATATTATGATTGCTCATAATATCAGCAACAATAGAAACAACATCTTTAACATAGACAAAATCTCTTTTAGAGTCTCCGTTAGGATATTTTTCAGAATCTTCAGATTTAAATAAACTTATATTTCCATTTTCCAAAACTTCATGATAGCTTTTAAAAATCTTACTACACATTGCACCCTTATGATACTCGTTAGGACCAAAAACATTGAAAAATTTTAGCCCCACAGATTTTTTAAACCCATCTCTCTTTTTTACATATCGATCAAAAAGATGTTTAGAGTAACCATACATATTTAAAGGTCTCAATTGATTGAGATTATCCTCATTATCATCAAAACCTCTCTCCCCATCTCCATAAGTAGCAGCAGAAGAAGCGTATAAAAATCTAATATCCCTTTTCATTGCATAATCATAAAGCTTTTTTGAATATTTATAGTTATTCTCCATAAGAAAAGAGCTATCCTTTTCGGTTGTAACAGAGCATGCCCCAAAATGTACTATTGTTGGAATATTAAAAGCTACTCTATCATTTTCAATCATGTTAATAAACTGATCTCTGCTGTAATAATCACAATAATTTAAAGCTCTAAGGTTTTTCCATTTTTCACTACTATCAAGATTATCAACAACTATAATCTTATCAAAACCTCTTCTGTTCAACTCCCAAACAAGTGCTGAACCTATAAATCCGGCTCCTCCGGTAATAACTATCATAACTACTCCTCTTCAACCGATTTTCCATTTCTTAACTTATATACTATTAGAGGTATAGAAAAAACAAATAACAATATGATGTACAATTTAAAGTTAACACCAGAGATTCCTTGTATACTGTTTTTACTATAGTTAATATCAAAAAGCATAGCCACTATAGTAGCAACAAAGAGAAATCCAAAGGTTGACCTTATGCTATTGCAACATTTTTTAAAATTCAAGTTTATCTCCTACCAGTACATCATTCTCTTCAAACCAACCTCTCTTCATTTCCAGTGCATAAATTGCAGGTTTTGACGAGATTACTTCATCAAGAGACAGAGGTTCCATATCTCTAATATCTACAATAATTCCCTCTCTGTCAATAAAAGCAATAGATAGAGGTATATATGTATCTTTCATCCAAAAATTGAGATAATCTGTTTTCTCAAAAATAAAGAGCATTCCACTATTTTTTGGAAGAGAATCAAGCTCCATTAAACCTCTGGCTCTCTTATAGTTATTATCTGCGATCTCAATATGTATCTCTTTCCCGTTTATAGTTAAAAGATCTTTCCACTCATAACCAAAACAAAGTGAAAATAAAATAGAAATTATTGTAAAATATTTTAACATATCTCAAATCCTCAAAATCTCTTTTCCATATTTTTTCTATATTTTTCCAACTTCTCCTCCCTACTCTTATTACTCTTTTTCACCTTGTATAATACAACTACAACAGATAAAACTACAGCTAAAAAAACAACAATATATTGAAAAAGGTTCATATCTCTCCTTTATATTTTTCCTGTTCACAATATAGTACAAGTTTTATACTATTAGAAAGTGTTAATTTAGTACATACTAAAAAAGTCATAAACAAGTCAAGATAAAGTAAATTTTAGTAGTGTAGCCTACAAGTTTAGGTAAACCCAGGTAAATTAATTTTAATCCCGAAATCATAACTTATGGTTTCTTTTATATTAACTGAGCTAGAAAATAAGTATTTATATAAATGTCATGTAATAAATAGAATATTCTATAAGTTTTTCTACTTTAAAGTTACCCAAATGTTATACTGTGTCGATAAATCTGGGAAAAGTTTATAGATTTTTAATCAATAAACTTTATTTGAGGAATTTTTTCTATAAATCCGTTTTCAAAACTCTTTTTATAAAAAAGATTAAGACCTTTTAACCTTTCACTGGTTAGATCATATTTTATAATATTTTCAAGATAATTAATATTAAAACTTGTTTTTTCATCATTATTCAAAAGAGTTGAAATATTATCTATATTTTTTAAATATTGATCTTTAAAATGATTAGGATCAACCTCTAAATCTTTTTTACAAACCCATAGAGCATAAACAAAGGGTAAACCTGTTATCCTGTTCCATAGCTCTCCAAGGTCATACTTATACTTTGAAGGATAATCTCTATTTTTAAGAGCATTATCGCCAATAAGTAGAACAGAATCGTAGATCCTTAAAAGTTTTTCCAGATTATTACCCTCCTCCTCATACTTTACCACCTTATTCATCTCTTTCATAATAATTTTAAGAAGAGTTATTGATGACCTTGTTGATCTGTCGTAACCTACGGTTTTAATATTTCCTATTTTGAGATTTGAAAAAAGCGTAATGGAGCAAACTTTTTTATCAGATCCAATACATAGATCTTTAATAATTGTATAATCTTTAAATCTTTTTGCATACTCAATTGATGAAACCAGAGCAATATCAAGAACGCCATCGTGGAGCATATCTGCAAGTTTTGAAGGTATATCATAAATAAGCTCAAACCCTTTAAGGTTCTTTGTTAAAGGATAAGCGTTTATAAAATTAACACAGCCAACTCTAATCATAAGCAAGCTCATTATAAACTGTATCTCTTCTCACAGCTTTTTTACCGCTCTCTCTTATAAGATGCAAAAGCTGATCTTCACCCATACCTTTACCTGATTGTGATCCGGCTGCATTACCAATCTTTTCTTCAAAAATGGTTCCGTCAATATCGTTTGCTCCATAGGAAAGTGCTATTTGAGAAAGTTCCGGAGTTGACATTACCCAATAACTCTTTATATGTTTAAAATTGTCCAAAAAAATCCTAGAAACAGCTATCTGCCTAAGATCCTCAATACCAGTTGTATAATATTTTTTACCAATATCATTGTTATAAGGCTGATAAGATAGAGGTATAAAACATTGAAAACCTCCCGTCTGATCTTGAATATCTCTTAGCTTCATAAGATGATCAACCCTCTCCTCTACAGTTTCAATATGACCGTAGAGCATTGTAGCATTGGTTTTGATTCCACATTGATGGGCTGTTTTATGGATTTCAAGCCACTTTTCACCACTTATTTTATCGGGACATATAATGTTTCTGGCTCTTTCACTAAAGATCTCAGCCCCTCCTCCAGGCATAGAATCAAGTCCTGCATTCATTAAAGAGGTAAGAACTTCTTCTATAGACAAAGAAAACTTCTTTGAAAAGTAATCTATCTCAACAGCAGTAAACCCCTTTATTTTAACACCCTCTACCGAAAGTTTAGCGTTATGAACAAGGTTTAAATAGTAATCAAAATTCAAATTTGGATTCAACCCTCCAACAATATGAATCTCATCAATAATATTATTTTGATATTTTTTTAATATTTTGGGAAGATTCTCAGTATCAATAGTATAACTATCACTATCCCCAATTTTTCTATAAAAAGAGCAAAATTTACATCTATTTTCACATATATTAGTATGATTAAGATGTAAATTTCTATTATAAAAAACTTTATCTCCATTCTTTTTATAGTTTATTTTTCCTGCTAAGGAACCCAAAAGGTTTATATCTTCTATTTTATAGAGGGTTACTCCGTCATCAAAATTTAGCCTGTAACCATTATTTATCTTTTTTACTATCTCTTCTATCATAATCTATATTCAAATAATTCTAAACTTATATCATTAAGTTCTAATTTTAAGAAATCATCTTAAAAAATCCAAATAGGATTAATACCAATTAGATCATTTAATAATAAAACTATCTAAAAATGGATATTAAAAATAAGATTTTTTATCATAACAGCCTAAATGGATCTGCCATAAAAAAAGAAAACAATCTCTATAAAAATATAAAAAAGAATGAATTACCAACTTAGTATTTGATAACAAAAGAACTCCATACAAAAATAATATTACAAAAGAAAAACCATATATAAAAACAGATAACCTAAATAGATTTGGAAACTTGATCCTAATAATAAAAAACATGGAGTGAAACAAATTGAAGAATATTGACTTTACCCTCTTCAGCATTTATATTTAATACTAACATTATGATTATTAATGAGGATTCAAAATTGGTTGATTTAAGGTCTCTTCTTGAAATTTTGGTTGATAAAAAAGGTAGCGATCTACACATATGTGCCGGTAGCCCTCCGGTTATGAGATTAGATGGATCTTTAATTAGGTTAAACTTCCCGCCACTTACACCAAAAGAAACAAAAGCTATTGCATACTCCGCTTTAAATGAATTCCAAAAGTCTATGTTTGAAAAAAATCTCTCAATAGACCTTTCTATAAGCATTAGAGGTCTTTCAAGATTTAGATTAAACATATACTACCAAAGAGGTGCAATATCTTGTGCATTCAGGACAATCCCTTATGATATTTTTACCTTTGAAGAAGCAGGATTACCCCCAGTGGCATCATCCTTATGTGAAAAGCCAAATGGAATTGTTTTAATAACAGGAGCAACCGGATCGGGGAAATCCTCAACGCTTGCTACTATGGTAGATAGAATAAATAGCGAACAACCTAAGCATATTTTGACTATTGAAGATCCTATTGAGTATTTGCATAAATCAAAAAAAGCTATTGTGAACCAAAGAGAACTTGGAATTGATTTTAAATCTTTCTCCGAAGCACTAAAATCAGCACTCAGACAAGACCCTGATGTTATACTTGTAGGAGAGATGAGAGATAAAGAAACAATTGAACTTGCCCTGTCTGCAGCAGAAACGGGACATTTAGTTTTTGCTACTCTTCATACAAGCTCTGCTTCAGGTACAATAACGAGAATTATTGATACTTTCCCTGAAATGGAACAGGAACAGGTTAGAACACAGCTTGGAATGATGCTCAGAGGGGTAATATGTCAAAAACTACTTCCAAAAATTGGAGGAGGAAGATGTTTGGCTTGTGAGGTACTTATTGGTACTCCTGCAATAAACTCCTTGATAAGAGAAAATAAAATACACCAGATAGAAAGTATGATACAAGTTAGCCAAAAGTATGGAATGATGACACTGAATCAGCATCTTACTCATCTGGTTAAGATTGGAAAGATTGATGTAACAACAGCAGTTCAAAGTTGTAACACATATATATCAGAACTGCTAGACCTCCTTAAAAGAGAGGGAATAAATTAAACATTCTAGGATAAGTTAGTAATGAATGGGGACAAAATATACAAATCTTCTATAATTATTATCGATGACGATGATGATTTAAGAGAAACTTTAGTTGATGTGCTGATGTTTGAGGGTTTTACCAATACGATTCAAGCAGAAGATGGTATAAAAGCTATTGAAATGATAAAAAACAAGCATATTGATCTCATAATTTGTGATCTTCAAATGCCGGAGATGGATGGAATTGAGACCATAAAGAGAATAAAAGAGATTCAACCAGATGCCAAATCTATGATTATAACAGGTTTCGGATCAATGGAACTTGCAATAAAAGCGTTCTCAGAAAGTAGAGTTGATGATTTTTTGTCCAAACCTATAGAAAATGATGAACTAACAGACAAGATTAAACAACATCTTATGGATAGAAAAAAGGTTGAAGATATTGGTTCTACCGACATGGTTAGAGGTGAGTTTGGAATGAATGACAACCTTTTTGGTCAATTCCTTGTAGATAACGGATATATATCTGAAGAGAATATGATTGAAGCTATTCAACACCAAAAATCAACAGGAAAAATGCTTGGACTAACCATTGTTGATATGGGTATTTTAGATGAAGATATCATGGTTAAAGCTCTATCTGAAAGCAAGGGTTATAAATTGGCATCAGATAAAGATTTTAACTCAATAAGTGAAGAGGCACTGTCTTTAATCCCTGAAGCTATGGCAAGGGAACATAATCTTATACCTTTATCTCTAGATGGCAATACTTTAAGTGTGGCAATGATAAACCCCGATGACTTACAAATAACAGACACATTAAAAATAGTCTCAAAGTCTACCATTGCACCTCTTATTTCTACGAGGAAAAGAATTAATGAAGCAATAGAAAAGTTTTATGCACAGTTCTCAAACTCAACAAAAGCATCATCTGTTCTTAGTGAGATATTTGGAAATGAAGATGAAGATTTGAACATATCTGAAATAGCTGAAACGGTGGAAGAGAGCGAAGATGATCCTGACAGTGCTCCTATTGTTAAACTTGTAAGCAGTGTTTTACAAAAAGCCGTTTTGGATGGAACATCAGATATTCACATTGAACCGGAAGAGGGATTTCTAAAGATAAGATTTAGAAAAGACGGTAAATTATATTTCCCAAACGGCTATGAAAAACTCCCTAAAAAACTCCACTCACCAATGGTTGCAAGAATCAAAGTTTTAACCGGAACAATGAAGCTTGATATTAGGAAAAGGCCTCAAGATGGTAAAATAAGAATGATTATGGGTAAAAATAAGGTTGATTTTAGGGTTGCTTCATTGCCAACAATTTGGGGTGAAAAAGTTGTTTTAAGGATTTTAGATGCTTCTCAAAATGATAGAACTATAGAAGAAATCTTTAACAATAATGAAAATTATGTTGAAAGATTTAAAAGAAATATTAAGCGTAGAGATGGAATGGTCTTGGTTACCGGTCCTACCGGATCAGGTAAAACTCAAACACTAGCAGCAGCCGTAAATCATATAAAAAATGTTGATATAAACGTTATTACTATTGAGGATCCTGTAGAGATTACAAATCCGGGTGTAAGTCAGGTACAGATTGATGACAAGCAAGGGCTAACATTTGCTTCAACTATGAGGCAGGTTTTAAGACAAGACCCTGATGTTATACTTGTTGGAGAGATGAGGGATTATGAAACAGCACACACAGGCTGTGAGGCTGCTCTTACCGGTCACCTCGTATTTAGTACTCTCCACACTAATGATGCTCCGTCAACTATAACAAGATTTTCTGAAATGGGTATAAAACCATATTTAACCGGAACTGTAGTTCACTTAATTGTTGCCCAAAGACTTGCAAGAAGAATATGTAAAGTTTGCAAGGTTGAACACAAGTACGATATTAAAGATCTTAAGGCTATAGGTTTATCTGATGAAGAAATTGATAACGGAGTATTTTACAAAGGTGAAGGATGTCCTAACTGTAAAAATACAGGACAATCAGGTCGTGTGGCAATTGTAGAACTTTTAGAGATGAACGATAAAATTAGAGAAGTTGTTATGAAAGATGCAACAGCTCAAGAGATTGGAGAGATTGCTCACAAAGAGGGAACATACTTCTCACTTGAAGAGGATGCAAAAAAGAAATTTATAGAAGGAACTATAGATCTTTTAGAAGCTAGAAAATATATATACTTTAAAGAAGTCAATGATTAAGTGAGGTATTAATTATGAGTAAATATAAGTATGTTGCAATAAATATTTCTTCAGGAAAAGAACTGTCGGGAGAGATTACTGCAAGTAATCAGAGTGATGTTTTACTCAAACTTCAAGCCCTTGGTCTAAAGCCTAAATCAATTTCTGTTATCAAGAGTAATAAATCTTCAAAAAACAGCTCCTTATTTGATAGGGCTAATGAGTGGATACTTTCACTTCAAAATAGTGTGCCCCAAAAAGATGTGGTATTTTTCACTCGTCAAATGGCAACATTCTTAAACGCCGGTGTATCTCTTCCAAAATCAATAAAAAACATATCCAGTGCTCAAAAAAATTTAATATTTAAAAGAATTTTGGACGAGATGTGTGATGACCTAAACTCAGGTATTGACTTTTCTGAGGCTTTGGCAAAACATCCGGCTGTATTTGATCAAATGTATGTAAGCTTAGTAGAAGCAGGAGAGGCTACCGGTAATTTAGATGATGCTCTTAAATCTCTTGCAGATTATATGGAAAAATCAGCAAAAATGTCTCAAGCAATAAAATCAGCTATGATGTATCCTAAATTCGTTCTTATATTTACTGCAATAATTGTTTTTATTATTTTATGGAAAGTAATCCCTATCTTCCAAGACTTATATGGATCTATGGGGGGAACTCTTCCTGCTCCTACAAGAGCACTAATATTTATGTCGGAAATTATTCAAAATAACTTCTTTACTATTATTGGAATTATTATACTATTCTTTATTGTTAAAAAATATGCTTTCAAAACTAAGGCTGTTAATGATGTTTGGGATAAGTTTGTTATAAATGTTCCAACTTTTGGAGTGATGAACAGGCAGATTATTATCGGTCGTATAACAAGTACTCTCTCACTCCTTTTAAAATCAGGTACATCCATGATAAAATCAATGGAGATATCAGCAAAAGTTGCCAACAATAATGAATATTTTGTTGCCCTCAAGAAAGCTATGAATGATGTAAAGAATGGTATAGATCTTTCTGCTGCGGTAAAAAAAACAAATCAATTTGAAGATTTAGTTGTACAACTTATTGAAACGGGGGAGGAAACAGCTAGGATTGATGAGTTGATGAAAAAAATATCCGACTATTACGAAGAGGAAGTTAGTGTAAAAATTAAAGGTTTTGCATCTCTTATTGAGCCTCTTTTAATAGTAATTATGGGTGTTGTAATTGGTGGTATTGTTGTTGGTATTTATCTTCCAATTATTACTATGGGTGATGTTATGACCCACTAATTGTTTATCCTTTTCAGAGAAAGATTAAATAAGGGAGCTATTAAAGAGAGAGTTTTTGCTCTCTCTTTTTGATTAAATCCTAAACTTTTAAAAATATTTAATCATATTTGTTTAGGTAATTAGATCTTTGATTTTTATATTGAATGAAAAGATTTTAAGTAAAAGCAATATTTATTAAAAAATCTTAAGTTTAAATTTTATAAGAAGTATTAAAAATGAGATATTTTATAATAATATTTTTACTTTCAACAATATTAAGGTCGGAATTAAGCGACTCGGTTATTGCTCCCTCTCTATCCTTCATTATTCCGGGAGGTGGTCAATTTTACAACAAGCAGTATATTAGGGGATCTATATACTCAGGTATTGAGCTAGCTTTCTTTTATGGTATATACTATTCGGTTGATAAGGTAAACTACTACAGAGATCAGAAAAGTAATTTATCTCACGAAGATCCTCTTTATCAAGAAAAAAAACAGTTCTATAAAAGAAGAATAAAAAGATATAGGCGAGAAAGAAATAATTATACATGGCTTACGGTTGCAACCGTTTTACTTTCTGCCGGAGATGCTTTTGTAACTACAAAATTTAAAGAGTTCTACAAAAGAGCAGGAGATGGTAAAGGTATTGATATAAAAACTAGTTATAACGGTATAGCTCTTATCTATAACTTTAATTAGATTTATGATAAAGATATATCTGGAACTTTGCTAAAAATGGGAGGAGTATTAGAGAAGTTACTCTCTAAATTGATAAACCAACTAGATTAAAAGTAATCAATACTGCTAATACTACTTGACAGCTCTCTATTTACATTAATGTTTAGGTAAATAGATGATATTATCAAAACTAAAAATTCAACAAACAAAAGTATAGAAAATAAAAGATTAGGATACTCTAAAACCATTCCATTTATATAGTTTATATACTCTATAAAAACATATATTTTATAAATATTGAGAGATAAAATAAAAATTATTATAAAAAGTATTGAAATAATAGTAGAACTTAATTTAAACTTTTCTCTTAATATATTAGAGAAGTATATAAAAATTAAAGAACTCCCAATAAAAATATAACTAAAAATAGTATATATAAGAAATGGTACATCTATATATGCATGTATATTTGTTAGATAGAACAACAAAGGCAAAACAGATACAGAATAAACAGCTATCCTTAAAATGGTATATGTAAGGATACCAGAAAGATAGTAATATAAACATTTTCTATTTGTTTTTAACAGAAAAATATATCTTTTCTCTCTGTTTATAGTTCTAAAAAGATAAATAGCAGGGGTAAGTAATATAAAAAATGAAGAGATGGCTATTATTCTACTTAAAATATTCACAGATTCAATAATTGAGACAGCACCTTTAAAAACATTCAAAAAAGCACCTAAAACAAAGAAAGAAGCTATTTCAATTACAAATATTAATAAATCTTTTTTAAAAAAAGATTTAATAGATCTAATTAAAGATGTTTTAAAAAATAGACCCACTATTTCACGCCCCTCCTCATAAAAACTAATATTAATTTTTTAGATAAAAGAGTAATTTAATCTCTAAACAGACTTACTAAGTGTATTACTGCTGTTTAAAATATATAAATCATCAGATAACCCACTATAGTCTCCTAAACCATAGGTTGCTATAAGTATCATTGCTCCACTTTCCTTTAAAGATTCAACTATTTTTTTAAAAGGAAGATATAGATCACACGAAAAGTATAGTAGTGGCTCAAACATAACAATTACAGAATCTCTTATAATAACACTATTAAACAACCTTGTAAGATTTATAACAAGCGGTGTTAGGTTTTCTCTCTCCAACTTTAAATATCTGTTAAACTCAAAAAAAGATTCAAACCAAGACAAACGAGAGCTTATGACATTTTTATCAACACCTCTAAATTTACCCTTATAATTAATATAATCTTTAATAGTTAAATATGGAGGATCAGGATAATTAACTGAATAGAAGCCAACCTTCTTTTTACGACTCGAAATTAAAAAATCTGAACTATTTAACAATATTTCTCCCTTTTTATGGGGTATAATTCCTGAAATTGTTAGAAGAAGAAGATCAATATCAGATTTTTGATCCGCTTTAATAATAGAAATACTGCCTTTATGTAGATCTAAATTACCAAAATCAAGTTCTCTTTTATTGTGGGATATAACTAAATCTCTAAGTTGTAACATAACGACCTAAATATATTTTACTCTATAAGAAAATAACTTTATTTATTAAGTAAAAAGTTCTCCTAATCTCCATACTTATATCTGTTTAGAATTCTTCTATCCCTTTTTGTGGGTCTTCCTTTTCCTCTCATCTCTTTCAAATTTTTCTTATCCTGCTCTTCAATAATCTTCATTAGTTCAGACTTTTCTTTACTAACTTTAATCTCTTTTTCAATCTCCTCATACATCTCTCTGGCAATCTCAGCACTAACAGATTTTAAAGATAGCGATAAAACTTTATAATCATGATAAGTATTATCTCTTTTTACAGTAATAAGATCTCCCCTCTTTATCATTTTTGAAGGTTTAACTCTCTCATGATTAACCTTTACATGACCTTTTGCAACGTATTCAGCAGCTTTTTCTCTCTGTTTATAAAATCTTGTTATCTTTAGCCACTTATCCAATCTCATAGTATCAAGATCTGACACAAAAACTCCAAATATCATAATTAAACTATCAATTATCAACCATACAATATAGTTAGATATAATAAATTATCCAAAAACAGTAAAAAAAACATTCTTTATATGATCAATATTATCATCCTTAATCATATAATGGGTAACAAACCTAATTTTATGCTTACCTACGGAAAATGAAAAAATCCCATTTTCAGAAAGAGTTTTAACAACATCTTCGGCTAACCTTTCCTCAGTATCTATGTAGAAAATATTGGTTTTAACAAGATCAAGATCCACAGAAAATCCGTTAATACTATCTACAAATTTGGCAATCTCTAAAGCTCTTCTATTATCATCTACAATAATCTTAGATATTTTCTTTAAGGAAACAATACCTGGTGCTGCAATCACACCCGCTTGTCTCATACCCCCTCCAAGAACCTTTCTTACCCTTCTTGCCTTTGTTATAAACTCCTTACTCCCTACCAAAAGAGATCCTATAGGGGAACCAAGACCTTTTGAGAGACAGATCATTCCACTATCAACAAAT
Source organism: Candidatus Cloacimonadota bacterium (assembly GCA_002742935.1). Lineage (GTDB taxonomy): Bacteria > UBA4055 > UBA4055 > UBA4055 > UBA4055. Next base: position 73,361 of record PDON01000060.1, read on the forward strand.
TTAAAAACTTGATTCAAATCAACATTTAAATATGATATAGCGTTAAATATTCTCGCACCATCTAAGTGTATATTTAAACCTTTACTCTTTGCAAGCTTGTACACTCTTTCCATATATGAAAGCTCAAGAGGAGATCCGTTACATCTGTTATGGGTTGATTCCAAGCAGATTAGTTTAGTTTCGGGAAAGTGGATATTTTCATCTCTTAAGCTATTTTCTATATCATCAATATCTATTGTTCCATCTTCATAATTCTTTAACGGCTTTGGAATAAGAGATGCTATAGATGATATACCACCCTGTTCATAGTAGTAGATATGAGATTGATCCCCTAAAACAACCTCACTCCCCCTATTACAATGAACCATAAGAGCTATTAGATTTCCCATTGTTCCTGAACTAACCAAGAGAGCAGACTCTTTACCTGTCATCTCTGATATAAGATTTTCAAGCTCTATAACACTCTTATCTTCACGAAAAACATCATCACCAAGTTTGGCATTAACTATAGCTTTTTTCATCTCATCTGTAGGAAGAGTAAAGGTATCACTTCTTAAATCTGTTATCATTTTATTACTCCAATATTGTTAGAACCTCTCAATATAAAAGAATAAAACCTCCATTTTCGGAGGTTTTATACAAAAATCAAATATCATAAACTTATGATTAACGCTTAGGAGTTGCTTTACTCTCAATCTGTCTATAATCTCTAATCTCATGCTCATTTATAATATTGTCCCAGTTAAAGAATAGAAGATTTGTGTCTTTTGTTTTCCACATATTTCTAACAAGTTGAGAAGGAACATCAGCAGGAAGATCAAGTTCTTGAACCCCTTTTTGTAAATAACCTGCATACTCAATATCATCTACAACAATACCAAAGAAAAGATCAGAGCTTGAATGACCGTACATAATATGACCAAGATTAAGTACAACAACTCTTGTGTCATCATTAATTTTCAACTCCTCTCCCATCTCAGCATGAAGATTAATAACAGGTATTCTTCCGCCTCTTACCTGTACTTGGTGTTTCATCATTCCTGTTCCTTGAGGATACTCTGTAAGCATCTCTTGATTAATCTTCATAACCTCTATAACAGAGTTCATGCTTTCAGCCCAGTAGATACCACAGATATTAAGTACAAGGTTAGCCAAAGGCTCTTTGAATGATCTGTCAGGATTGGTCATTGTAAGATTTTTTCTGAAAGTAGAAGGTTCTAAAATATTTTGGATAGACTCTCCGATCTTTCTAAGCTCATCTGAAAGAATATGTGCTTTACTATTATTAACTCTCTTAGCTTCCAAAAGAGCGTTGATACCTAGCAACCTTAAAAGAGAACCAATATTTTCCATTTGAGGCTCAACATCTTCTATAGCTTGATCTTCAAACTTAATCTTACCTAAAATATCTCTTTCAATTGCAATAGAAAATTTTGTAGCCTCGTTTGCAATAGCTTTCACACCCCTGCCAAAAGGTCCTGCTTCAGTAGATGCAAGGTGAAGTTGTAAAACTATATTGTTCATCATATTTACAATATTTTCCAATTTCCACGCTTTTTTTTCAAGAATAGATGCACTCATCTTTTATCCCCTTCTATATTTTCTAATTTTAAAACACTCTCTAGGTTTTCCTATGCTAATATATATAGAATAAGGAGTAATTACAAAATAAATATTGAAATTGATTGTTAATTTTGAATAAATATTGGTATATTTAAGTGTTAGTAATTTAAAAATTGGAACAATAGTATAAGAATAAGTTTAAGGATCTAACTTTATGAAGACTATTTTTATAGTTTTATCTCTTTTTAACTGTTTATATTCCCAGATAATAATTAATGAAATTATGTTTAATCCTAATGGAAATGAATATCATACGGAATTTGTAGAGATATATAATAAAGGTAATAATCCCATTGATTTAACAAATTTTACTATAGGAGACCAGGACGAGCAGGATAATATTTTACCTTATAATGAAAATTTCACAAACATACTACCTCCAATGAGTTATGGAATTATACTTGATTCTTCATACGAGGAAAACTCAACATATTATGAAGATCTTATACCTACAGGAGTCTGCAGATTTGTTATAGATGACGGATCTTTTGGTAAGTATGGATTTTCCAACAGCGTTGAAGAAACTGTTATTTTAAAAGACAACAATAGCAATACTATAGATGAGGTAACTTACACAATTGATCAAAATCCGGGTTTTAGTGATGAGCGAATAATGATAGATCAAAACCTGTGGAGTAACTCTCTTTATGAAAGAGGAACGCCGGGTTTTAGAAATTCATCAACTCCGCTTGATAGAGATCTTATGATTAAACCTATAGATAATCTAATTTATCTTGATGGAGAGGCTGGCTTTACTGTTTCTATTGAAAATAGAGGAGTTTCTGCTATAGAACAATTTACTCTCACTGTAAAATTGGGATCAGAAGTTTTATACAGCGTAGACAACAGTTCTCCTTTAGCTCCAAATAGTGTAGTTGATTTTGAAATAGACCAACTTAATTTAGATTATGGATACAATAAACTATCACTTATTCTTGAATGCGAAGATGATCTAAACCTTTCAAATAATCAAATCAATGTTGAAACTTTTAGAAAGTTTGGGAAAAGTAGCATAGTTTTGAATGAGTTTATGAAATCTCCAAGTGAAAACAGTTGTGAGTGGATAGAAATATACAACCTCTCTAACAATAGTTTTAATATAAAGTATTTATCTGTGGGAGATTTAACATCTCAAGTTGTAGTTAAAGACTCAGTAGAGTTAGAACCCAATGATTACTTTGTCTTTGCTAAAGATTCTTCAATAATATCCTTTTATGGAGAGATTGAAAATATCATTATATCGAAACAATTCCCTGCTCTATCATCAGATGACAACCTAATTATTAAAGACCCGGAAAATGTAGTATTGGATAGCTTTTACTATAAGAATATTTGGAATGAAGAGTATGATAGATCTATTGAAAAAATAAACCCTAAGTTACAATCTCAAAGTAGTTCCTCTTGGGCAGTTTCAATAGAGAAAGGAACCCCATCTAAAAGAAACTCTGTTTATACGGAGATTGGTAATAATAGCAGTAAAAACAGTCTCAAACTAAAATCAAAAGTTATTACTCCAAATGGAGATGGGAAGAAAGATAATTTTATTATTGAGTATAATTTTGAAAAACCTTTTATAAATCTTTCAATTGACATTTTCAATATTAAGGGGCAGAAGATCCATACACTCTGTAAAGAGAGCTATCAAAATAGTAGTGGAACATATATATGGAATTGCAAAAGAAAAAACAGAAAACTTAAATTGGGATCCTATCTAGCTTTCATAAAGGTGAAATCAGGAGATTTTGAAAAAGATTATAAAAAACCTTTCTATATTGGAAAAAAATAGTTACTACTTTGGGTTATTCCCTATCTTTCTTTATTTTATTAACTCTTATAGGAGGGAACTTTTTGGTATCACTTTCTCCCATATTAGAACTCCAACTTAAACTTTTTACAACTGATCTCTTTCCTATATTTGTGAAAACAATCACTCCTGAGTATTGAGATCCTGCATTAACTCTTCTTCTAAGCATAACATTAGAGTATTTTTTATAAGCATTTCTATCAACCTTATGAATATTCCCCCTTGAATCTATCAACTCAAATTTTTCAGGATCAACAATCCTGTATCCACTTTCTCTGTTATCATAATAGTTAACATTAATAATAAGATCCCCACCATTTAGCCTTACACTTTCTATATCAAAACCTATACTTTTTTTTCTTTCTTTAAGAAACAGCCTATTGGAAATAACCTTATTCCTTAAAGAGGATATCTTCCTTTTATTAAATTTCAGTTCCTCAGCATCTTCAAGATATTTTTCAACCTTATCTAGAAGATAATTATCTCCGCTATCCAACCATAATTTAAAGTTTTTTTCTGCATCTCTATAGTAGATTTTTGCCGCTTCAACATCTACAGATTTAAGTATCTCTTCACCTTCAAGATAACCAAGAGCAATGGATCTTTTTATAAGTTCAACACCTTTGGAAGTAAAAAAGGAACTTTGAAAGTTGCTTCCATTTTTACCCTTTTTTATATAAGCCTCTCCAATAATAGATAGATTTTTTGCATAAGTAAAATTTATCAGAGAATCATTATCCAAAGAGTAGATCATACCTTTATCAAGCATTCTCATTGCCTCTTCAACCCTGCCCATATCTACTTTCTCCTTGGCTTTCAGAAAATAGAGAGTAATAATATCTTTCCTAACCTCCTTATCTTCATAGTTATCCTCAAGTTGCTGCTTAGCCAGTTTTAAAGCAGTATCACAATCCCCTTTATCCATATAAGTTTTATAATTATCATTACAAGATATAATTATAAATAAAAAAGCTAATAACAAATATTTAAACACCAAGATCTCCATATTTTTTCTCACCCTATAAAGATAGTAAATTTACCGTTTATAGGCTATTGAAAATTTTCAAACTATAATATTTGAAAAATATATCTATTTAAGATATGATGAACTATTATTTTTGAATTTCATCTTTTATTAACTATTTTATTACTAAACAAGTAAATTTTATGTGAAAGTTAGTGTTATGAAAGATCTTTTTGCGTTCAGATATCTGTTCAAAGGTGGAGGCTTCCTTTTAAAAAACAAGACTCTCTTCAAATATATCTTTTTGCAGATTATTACCGGGGTGATCCTATTTTCTCTATTTTTTGTTCTAGCCACAACACATGGAGGAGGGATCTACGATAAATACTTCATATATCTAAAAAATGATCCAAGTATTTGGTACAATATTCTCTACTACTTGGTGATGCCATTTTTTTTCTTAATTCTCTTTGGATTAGGAACGTATCTTACTTTTCTTGTAACTCAACTTGTGGTTTCACCAATAAATACACTATTAGCACAAAAAACGGCAAAATTATACAGAGGTTTTGATATTGAGGATAGTGGATCTTTCTTTAAAGGTTTGTTAAAAGATATTAGATATGAAATTGTTAAGTTTATTATCTTTTCACTTGTTTATATACTTCTCTTCTCTCTTATAATAATACCTGTTATTGGAGGAGTTCTATTTATTGTACTTTCAACAATCTTCACAATATTTTCACTCTCTTTTGAGTTTATTGAAATCTCTATGGATAGAGAAAAAACTAGTGTAAGACACAGAATCTCACTTTTACTAAAGAGACCATTTATGACTTTTAGTTATGGAGGTGGAATCTTTATTCTATTCGCTCTACCAATAATAGGTATAATATTCTACCCAATTGCCGTAATTGGAGCTACATTACTCTACGAGGATAGGATATCCTCAGAAAATATTAATAAAAATAGTAGAAAAGAAATAAGTTAAATACTAACAGATATATACTGATTCTAAATATTTAGATCAGTATGAAACATTTCTATTTATACCTAGTATCATACTCATTAATGCGAATTGAAGATAAAATTTTGAAGGTTGCACAGATAAAAACAGTTAATAAAAGATAAATAATTGTAATAGTTTCCATAACAGCTGTTATCTAAATCTTTTAGAGAAGTAGGAGAAGAGATGGGAAAGTTAAATATTGTAGCTATCATAGGGAGACCTAACATTGGCAAATCAACTTTATTTAATAGAATAACTAAAACCAAAACATCTATTGTTTCTGATCAAAGTGGGGTTACCAGAGATAGAATATATAGAAATGTTGATTGGAACAGTAGAAGATTTACTTTAGTTGATACAGGCGGGATGGTTCCTGATAGTGGTGATTATTTTGAAGAAAGAATTAGAGATCAAGCACAGATTGCAGTTGATGAAGCGGATTCTATCATTTTTTTAATGGATGTTAAAACAGGGATTACAACAATAGATCATGATATTGCGAAATTCCTTAAAAGGTCTAACAAGAAGATAACCCTTGTTATAAATAAAGTGGATGATGAAAGATGGGAAAATGATTCTTACGAGTTTTATAGCTTAGGACTTGGAGACCCCATACCTATCTCTGCTATGAATGGCAGGAACATTGGTAATATGTTAGATATTGTTACAGAAGATTTTAAAACATTCGATTACAATGATGAAGTTGAAGAGGAGGAGGATGACGGAAAGTTAAAAATAGCCGTACTCGGAAGACCCAATGCCGGTAAATCTTCATTAGTCAATGCTTTTCTAAATCAAGATAAGATGATTGTATCAGATATACCCGGAACTACCAGAGACTCCGTAGATTCCTTTATGAGATATAAGAAAAAAGAGGTTGTATTAATTGATACCGCAGGTTTAAGAAGAAAAACCAAGGTTAAGGATGATTTAGAATTCTACTCCACAGTTAGAACATTAAAAGCAATTGACAGGTGTGATGTTGCAATACTAATGGTTGATGTCGAGATAGGTTTAACTACTCAAGATATTACAATCATTCAAGAAATAATATCTCAGCTAAAAGGTATTATTATTGCCGTAAACAAATGGGATACAGTTGAAGATAAACACTCCAAAATAGTTAAGGAGTATGAAGAAGCTTTAAGATATCACATTGAATGGATAAAATATGTTCCTATAAAATTTATATCAGTATTAGAAAAACAAAGATTGTATAAACTTTTAGATCTTGCTATTGATATTAAAGATGAAAGAAGCAAAAAAATTCCTACAAATGTTTTAATGGACTATTTTGTTCCTATAATTAGGAAAACACCTCCAGCTTCAATAATGGGTAGATTTGTTAAAATTACATTTATTTCTCAGGTTGCCGTAAACCCTCCTGTATTTGTTTTCTTTTGCAACTATCCGGAAGCTCTTAAAGATAATTACAAAAAATTTCTTGAAAGAAAACTTAGAGAAAAATTTAATTTCCAAGGCTTGCCTTTAAAAATTAAATTTAAAAGTAAGTATTCGGAGCAGGAGAAATAGAGTTTAATTAAAGTTAAATTATTAATTTTACAATTATTTAAGGAGAGAATTATGTTACGAGTAGCGTTAACCCTTGTTTTTGTTGTATTCTCTTTCAGTTTCGGGAAAAATCCTGTAGCTGTTTTTAATACAACAAAAGGTGTAATAAAGGTTGAATTATGGCCGGAAATAGCACCAAAAACTGTTGAAAATTTTATTGGCTTGGCTGAAGGAACAAAGGAGTTTAAAGATCCAAAGAGTGGAAAAATGGTAAAAAGACCATTTTATGACGGGCTTATCTTTCACAGAGTTATTCCAAACTTTATGATTCAAAGTGGTTGCCCTCTTGGTACAGGAACTGGAGGTCCGGGATACCAGTTTAAAGATGAGTTTTTAAAAGATAAAAAAGGAAACCTTTTAGCCAAAAATGATTACGGCTGTATCTCTATGGCAAATGCAGGTCCTAATACAAATGGATCTCAATTCTTCATTATTACTAAAGAAGGAGGAACTCCTTGGCTTAATGGAAAACATTCCGTTTTTGGCAAAGTTATTGAGGGTATGGATGTTGCCTTAGAAATCCAAAATGTAAAGAGAAACAGAAGAGATAAACCTCTTGAGCCTGTAGTTATAAAGACTCTAAAAATTGTTAGGTAAAAAATATGAAAATCATCAATGTAATGGTAATGTTTTTACTCCTATTTATATTTTCTTGTAGTAAAGAGAACAGCAAAAAGGAAACAAAAACAGAAACAAAGAGTAATGAGGAAAAAATGAGCAAAGAAAACCCTATAGCTGTAATGAAAACAAATCATGGTATAATCAAGATAGAGTTATGGCCGGAAATAGCACCAAAAACAGTAGAAAACTTTATTGGTTTAGCTGAAGGAACAAAAGAGTTTACAGATCCAAAAAGTGGAAAAAAAACAAAGAGACCATTTTATGATGGACTTATTTTCCATAGAGTTATTAATGACTTTATGATTCAAGGAGGTTGTCCTCTTGGTACAGGAACCGGAGGTCCGGGATATCAGTTTGAGGATGAAACTATTGTCAAAGGTAGTGAAAAGGTTTTAAAAGGAGAAATTAAAAGTGAGTCTGATGCCTTTAAAGTCTATCAACAAATGATTATGCCTTACCTTTCTAAGAATAGTGATAATGATGAAATAAATGATATTGTAGCTGAGTGCCAAGCCACAAACAGTGGTAAACCTATAATGAAACATACTGTTGAGTATTTCAAAGAGCAAACAGGAAGTAACTTTGATATTATTTCAGATGGTAAAGTAAGAGCTAAGAATGATCTTGGTTGTATATCTATGGCAAATTCAGGTCCTAATACAAACGGATCTCAATTCTTTATTATTACAAAAGAGGGCGGTACTCCTTGGCTTGATGGAAAACACACTGTTTTTGGTAAAGTTATTGAAGGTTTAGATGTTGCACTAGAGATTCAAAAAGTTAAAACAGGTCCCAATGACAGACCTATTCAAGATGTCGTTATTGAATCTGTTACTATTGAAAAATAGTATCAAGAATATTTTCATATAATTTAAGAGGGGGTAATATTACCCCTTCTTAATTATAAAAAATATGATCTAACTCTCTATATTATACAGATGTTTGTTATAAAAATAACGATTAAAATCTATTTTTAGAAAAATGCCTCAAAAAAATAAAATTGTTTAAGAAAACAACAAACAATCACACTAATCTCATATTACACATAATAGATTTCATTTGAACACAAAAACCCTTAAAAACATATCCTTAAATGATCAATAAACTAAATAAAAATAATCAAAATTAACTATTGACAGATTTTGAATAGATTGATAGGTTCTATGCCAGTATTACTGAGTATCTTTTTTATATCAAAAAAAGATAGTTTTTATGACAAAAAACAGGGTAATATTGATGGGGCTGTTTTATAGTGTTAAAAATTGAGATTGAGACTTAGTTTTAATACTAATCATTTTTATACTAGGATTAAAATCTCAATATAAGGATTATATTTACAGCGTTTAGGTTCATTTTAAAATTTATTAGAAAAGAGAATGGAGTAAAAGTATGAAACATTTTAAGTACTCGTTGTTCCTTGGTTTTACTATTTTTGCAATAATGTTTGGTGCCGGAAATATTATCCTTCCTCCCATTGTAGGATATATTGCAGGAGATAAATACTTTGTTGGCATTATTGCTTTTATTACCACAAGTGCAGGATTTGCGGCTTTGGGTGTTTGGTCTATGGCTCTTCAAAAAAATAACTTTTTGGATATTACCAAAAAGATCCACCCAAAAACTCACCTTTACCTATTAAGTATGGTAGTTTTAATTTTAGGACCTCTCTTTGCTGCTCCTAGAACTTCAATAATAACAGGAGAGTTGTTTGTTTATGAGATTTTTGGAAGTAGTATTCTAGTTACTATTATTAGTTCCTTTATATTTTTCTTGATAACAGCTTTGGTACTACTTAGTAAGACAAATCTTGTTGATGTTATAGGAAAGTATTTAACACCGGCTTTAATTATTCTTTTACTTGTAATTATTGGTGGCTCTCTCATTGTAGATACAACATTTGTAGAATCTAGTATAACATCTACCGATTCTTTTGTAAATGGACTAAAAACCGGATACTTTACTGTTGATGCTCTAGGATATGTTATTATTGCAACTATAAGCATTAAAACAATTTTAAGAGAAACAACAATGAAGCATAATGACAAATTTAGAGTTTTAAATAGGAGTGTATTTATTGCACTATTCCTAATCTCTTTAGTATATCTTGGATTAGGCTACATGGGGGCTACTACTACATATGTGGCAAATGGCGTTGAACCTAGTGGTACAGATATATTAAGACATAATATATTCGCTATCTTTGGTAAATTTGGAAATATAATCTTTGGATTAAGTGTTGCACTGGCTTGTTTAACAACATCTATAGGATTGATAGTTAACGCTTCTAATTTCTTTGCAGTAAATACAAATACAGATCAAGATAAGTGGGTAATAGCATTCTCTATTATCTCATTTGTAATATCTCTATTCCCTCTTGGAAATATAACATCGTTTATAGGACCTGTACTTCTAATGTTAGTACCTCCTTCTATGTGTGTTGCTTTCTTGGGATACGTTAACAGAAAAATAAGAAGAAGAAGAACTTTGGTTGTTCCATTTGCTGTTAGTGTTATTATGGGTTTTTTAACTATGCTTGCAGAGTTTATACCTCAAGTAAAAAGTGTGGTTTCTACACTGCCTTGGGGTGAGTATGGTTTCTCATGGATTCCTGTAACTATAGCTGCTATTATCCTGATGATGGCTTATGAGATTTATACTGAAAATACATCTGTATATGAAGAGTACACAGAGGAGTATAAATCGTTAAAAGCAACAGATTAACAATTCTAAATATGTAAAAAAAGCCCCTAAATTGGGGCTTTTTTATTATCTACTTTGAAATTCTCTCAAATAGACCATAAATATTACCATCAAAATCTTGGATAAGGGAATGCCATCCTATGTTAGGGATCTCTGATTTAGGAAGTTTAATAATAAGCTTCTCCTCTTCAACTTTTTTAAGTACCTCATCAATAGAATCAACAGTAATATTAACTATTGGAGAGTACCCTGTTTGGATAGAATCAAGCTCAATCAGACCTATTCCTGCACCTTTTTCCGGTTGATAAGTTAGATATTTATCACTCCACTTCTCAAACTTCCAACCAAAAATATTCTCTAGGTATGCACTTGTTTTTTTAACATCGGTTGTTTTCCACTCAACCCACTCAATTATATTTGGCATAAAACCTCCAAAATTTATATTTAAATATCTCTATAAATAATGAACCCTAACATTGATACTAAACTTATGATTGATAAAATAGAAGATAAAAAAATCAATAATCAAAACAGAATAGTATTACACCTCTTTGGCGTATAACAATTAATACTCATATTCCTCAATTAATGCAATTATTTTCTTCATATCTTCCGGAATATCACACTCAAATGATATATCTTTACCTGTAATAGGATGAACAAGGTCAAGTTTTCTGGCATGGAGTGCTTGCCTGTTTATTATGGAAAGCATTTCTCCCAACCTTTTCTCCTGATTCTTTGGTAGATTTAAAACTCTTAAATTTTCACCTCCATAGTAAGGATCTCCAAAAAGAGGATGTCCTATATGCTTCATATGTGTTCTAATTTGATGAGTTCTACCTGTCTCTAAAAGAAATTTAACAATAGAAAACTTGTTGTACTCCTTAATAACCTCATAGTTGGTAATAGCTCTCTTACCCTCAAACTCCGAAGGAATCATAACTCTTCTATCCCTCTGCCATCTTGTTAAAAGAGTATCTACCCTACCCCTCTTCTCCTTAAATTTACCCATACAGATCCCCAAATACTCTCTTCGAGCTGTCTTCTTTGCAAATTGATCTGCCAACGGTTGATGAACAAGATCAGATTTAGCAACAACCATTAATCCTGTTGTATCTTTATCCAATCTATGAACAATACCGGGTCTAAGTTCTCCATTTACACTAGAAAGCTGATCTTTAAAATGGTACATAAGAGCATTTACTAAAGTTCCGTTTTTTACACTTAAAGTTGGGTGAACTACCAACCCTGCTTGTTTATTAATTATAGCTAAATAGTTATCCTGAAACATAAAATCAATGGGTATATTTTCAGCCTCAATATTTATTTTTTCAGCTCTGGGAATCTTTATCTTAATCCTGTCACCGGGATTTATTTTATAGTTTGATTTAATATTTTTATCATTAACGGTAACCATATTCAAATCAATGAGAGTTTGAATCTTATTTCTACTTATCCTCTTAACCTGACTAAATATATGTTTATCTATTCTAACCTTCTCTTTATTGGGTTCAACAACTAAATCTACCTCCTCTATGAGGGGAAATTTAAGTGGATCATACATAGGATCTCCTAAAACATTTAAGCATAAAATTATATTAAACCATTTATAAAATAGTAATTTTTACAGGATAAATAAAACTGCTCTATATTCAAATCTACTTTATCAAAACCATCCTATTAACAGCTATGGTTTCACCTTTTGATCTTACTACGGAAAAATAGGTACCCGTTGCCAAAGATTTACCGTCAAAATTAAAACTATGAGTGCCCCTATTTAACTCTCCCTTATAAAGAGAAGTAACCTTTTGACCAAAATTATTATAGATATCCAACGAAATATTTAAATCTTTTTCAAGATCAAGATTTATAGTGGTACTCGGATTAAAAGGGTTTGGATAGTTTGAGATTAAGTTTACACTGCTTAAAAGATTCTCATCTATTGATGATAGCATTGGAGCAATAAATACTCTTACATAAAATGTTCCCACCCAGCTACTTTCAATCTCATTTAAGTGTTTCCACTCAAGTGTTTCATCATAATTGGGATTTGGATTATTTGGAAGATAATTTTCTAGAATAAGATTACCATAAAGATGATCGTTAGGATCATTTGCATTAACATCTCTGGCAACATAGTTTGCTGAAGAGCTTATTACTACAGCATAGGAACTGTCTGGAGGGATCAAAAAATCTGATTCAATATCAACTAAAGCAGTATCACCCATAGAAAAGCTATCAAAACTTCCTTGAAGATCACCATAAACTCCCGGATAGTAGATACTATCATTTTTAAGCTTTGTAACTCTCCACTCTAAGCTTGATTCTCCATACTTTGCCAGTGTCTCTATCTTCTCAACCTTTACATACAAACTATCATTATGGAGTATAATTCCATATTTCCAATCGTGATATCCACAGCCAACGGCATTATCAACACTATAGTTACTTCCATATTGTTGCCAACTCGGCTGTGTATTGATCCATTTGGTAGATCTATATATACCTCTAGATTCTATATTTTCGTAAACATTGTAGTAAGAAGTTATTTTAAACTTATACTCCGATGATATTATAGGTGTTTGATTAAGTATATAAACGGTACTATCAGGTTTGTTGATTGTAGCTTTTATTTTATACTCATCTGTTTGTTCATCATACAGGTAAATTTTATAACCCTTTAAGTTTGATCTATAGTTATAAACTGTTTTAAAAGCTGTTATATCTCCTCTTCTCGTAACTAAATATTTTTTTCCACTATTTTGAGGAGGTTCCCACTCTAGCCTGATCCTATTGATCCCAAAATCATTAATAACATTAAATGATGAAACTCCTAAAAAACCAAGAGAATCAAAAACATTGTATTTAACACCATCAAAATTTTCTAAATACTCTTTATAGATTAACTTTTTTTCAGAACTTATAATAATAAAAAGAGGATAGTTCTGATCTTCCGAAAAGCTTGAAAATATACTTCCCAAATTTGGATCTATAGAGAGAAGAAAATCCAATCTATCATCTGTTTTATCTCTCCAACCTTCTCCATTTAGATCTTCGGGCGTATTAATATTTTTAACATAGGATACCATTCTTATATTTTTAGGAGATTTGTTAAAAACCGGATATATGGAATCATTAAAACTAAGAGAAATATTATAGGAAAGATCCTCCTCAGAGTTACAAAAAAGTATCATAAGGTTTTCGCCGCTAGCCGTTATCTCATCATAGTTTATAGATTCAATATCACCCGATACTTTATAAGCATCAAATTGAAGATCTATATCTACACTATCCCCTAGTTCATAGACTCCAAAGAGTGAATTTATAGCAATAAGCAGTATAAGTATATTTCTCATTATCTTTCCCTTTTCTATTAAGTGAAAACAATATAAATAATTAAAAAGAGGGAATCTATCATTAATTTAAAAAAGTTTGGATAAAATTTATAGAGCAAAAAATACCCCCTTTTAAATTAAATTAGAAATAGCATATCCAAAATATTTTTGAGAAAAACCTGATTAAAAAGATATAGATATAACTTTATTATTGGCATAAGGCAATAAATTTTATATTTTATATTTATGTTTTACATAGTACTTATTTTAAAGGAGTATTTATGGGAAGTAAACCTGCAGGTTGTAGTAGACCTGATAGCGGACCTTTGAAAATAGAGTCTGCTGTAAAAAATAATCAATCATTACCAAACCCAGAAAAGGAGATTAAAATGATTAGAGTAGGAAAAGAAGCTCCTGACTTTAAAGCTCCAGCTTTCCATAACGGAGAGTTTACGGAAGTTAAGTTGTCAGATTATAAAGGAAAATGGGTAGTACTTTGTTTCTATCCGGGAGATTTCACATTTGTTTGAGCTACAGAAGTGTCTGCAGTTGCAGCTCGTTACAAAGATTTCCAAGACCTTGGAGTTGAAGTTCTTTCAATAAGTGTTGACAGTATGTTTGTTCACAAAGTATGGAACGATAAAGAACTATCAAAAATGGTAGGTAGCGGAATTCCATTCCCTATGCTTTCTGACGGTGGTGGTAAAATTGGTGAAATTTATGGTGTTTATGATGAAGGTATAGGAGTAAACACTAGAGGAAGATTCCTTATTGACCCTGATGGTATTGTTCAAGGATTTGAGGTATTAACTCCTCCAGTTGGAAGAAATGTAGAGGAAACTCTTAGACAACTTAAAGCTTTCCAACATGTTAGAAAAGCAGGTGGAGCAGAAGCAACTCCTTCAGGATGGAAACCTGGCAAGAAAACATTAAAACCTGGTGTAAACCTAGTTGGTAAAGTTTGGGAAGAGTGGAAAACTGAAGAAGCTTTTGACTAAAATATCCAAAAATCTAAAAAAAAAGGTCTCTAAAATTAGAGACCTTTTTTTATAATATATACTTATATAAAGTTGCATCCTATTTATGGATAGGAGAATCAATAGCATCAAACCCCGCTTCCATAAACACCTCGGATATTGTAGGATGAGCATGAACAGTATTTGCAATATCATAAACAGTTGATTCAAGCTGCATATAAGCTGAGGCTTCCGATATCATATCTGTGGCATTGTGAGAGATTATTTGAACACCAAGTACCTCGCCATATTTCTTATCGGAGATAATTCTTATAGCACCATCACTGGTTCCCTCTGTAAGAGCTTTTCCGTTTGCAGCTAAAGAGAACTCATTAATCTTATAATCAAGATTAAGATCTTTAACCTGCTGTTCAGTTTTACCAATTTGAGCCATTTCAGGAGTTGTATACATATTCATAGGATACTTTTCCATATTTAGCTCTTCATTAACACCATTTATACGATTAACAACAAAAAGTCCTTGAGCAGAAGCTATGTGAGCATAATAACTCTTACCATTCATATCTCCAATTGCATATATAGAATCATAAGGAGTTTTACAGTTCTCATCTGTTGAGATAAAATCATCCTCTACCTTAAGATTTATAGAAGATTTAGGAATAATAGCTTCTCTCCTCTGGGTGTTTAAAACCATATCACAACTTACAGTCTTATCACCTATAACTAAAGAGTTATCTTCATACCTAATTGTAGAAAGATCTTTGTGATAGATAAGCTCAATTTTATCTTTCTTTAATACTTTTAACATAAATGATGAAAGAAATTCATCAGCTCTTGGCATTATCTTATCTGCAGGAGCTACTAAAGTTACAGTTTTACCTATATGTCTAAAGAGTTGAGCCATCTCAATAGCAAGAGGAGTCTCTCCAAATACAACTATATTTTCAGGAATATCATCTTTTCCAAAAAGATCCTTAATCTCTACAACAACATCTTTAGGGATATTTTCAGGAACGGGCTTAGGAGAAGCTCCTGTTGCCAAAATTATATTCTTAGATTCAATTGTTCTATTGTTTACACTAACCTTATGCTCATCTAAAATTTCAGCTTCACCTGTTATTATCTCAACATTATTTTTTTTCAGAAGAAACCCAATTCCGGTAGTAAGCTTTTTAACAATACCTGAAGCTCTCTTAGCTGCTTTTGCCCAATCAAATCCTACACTCTTTTTATCAATACCCGTAATACCAAACTTCTTAGAATCATCTTTTATTCTTTTAAAAAGTTTTGCACTCTCAAGCATTGATTTTGAGGGTATACACCCCCAATTTAAGCACATACCACCAACATTCTCTTTTTCAATAATTGCAGTTTTTAAACCTAATTGTCCGGCTCTAATAGCGGATACATATCCGGCAGGTCCTGCACCAATAATTACTATATCATAATCCATTATATTACCTCGAGTTTATTAATCCATTATTAAAGCTACAGGAGATCCAAGATATTCCATTATCTGATTTAGAAATCTTGTTACATCTCCACCATCAACAATTCTATGATCTACAGAAAGTGATAGCGGTAGTACAGAACCAACCTTCATCTCATCATCCTTAACAACAGGTTTCTTCAGTAGTTTTCCCACTCCCAGAATACCGGCTTGAGGATAGTTAATTACCGGAACAGCATGGATTCCACCAATGGCACCATAGTTTGTTATAGTGAAAGTTCCATCTGCCATATCCTCCATAGTAAGCTTCTTATCTCTAGATTTTTCAGCAAGTTCCATAACTTTTTGAGCAAGTTCAAAGATAGAAAGTTTATCAACATCCTTTATAACCGGAACTACAAGCCCGTGCTCAGTATCTACTGCTATACCTATGTTGTAGTAGTTTTTATACATCATCTGACCCTTTTCAAGATCCATACTGCTATTTAAAGATCTAAACTTTTTTAGAGAAAGAGCGGTAGCTTTTAAGATAAAAGGCATATATGAAAGCTTTACACCTTTCTCTTTAAACTTCTCTTTAAACTGAGTTCTTACAGCTATAAGATCACTTATCTCAACCTCATCAAATACTGTCATATGAGCAGCTTTATGCTTTGATTCCACCATATTTTTAGCAATGGCTTTTCTGATTTGAGTAAGTGGCTCAATATCAACTAGATTACCGGTAGGTTGCGAAGCAGTAGAAGTTTGAACACTTATTTGAGGAGATGAAGATCCATTTTTAGAAAACTCTAAAATATCCTTCTTTGTTACCCTTCCCATTGGTCCTGAGCCTTTAACCTCATTTATATCTATATGAAGATCTTTTGCATAAGCCCTCGCAACAGGAGTTGCCAAACTTTTTCTTCTAACATCTTTTTTCTTATCAACTTCACCTTCCGGTGCCCCTTCATCACTTGCAGGAAGATATGCTCCACTACCGGCAACCTCTAGAGTTCCAACAACGCCTGCAGCTTCACCCTCATCAATAGGTTCTGTTGTAGTTCCTGATTCTTCAGAAGCTTCAGACTCTTCACCCTCTACCTCAATCTCAACAAGAGCATCACCAACATTAATGGTTTCACCCTCTTTACCAAAAACTTTTGCAATAACACCATTTTTAGGTGACGGTATATCTGTAGCTACCTTATCGGTCTCCATATTACAAAGAGGATCACCTACTTCAACTTTTTGACCTTTTTTGACAAACCATTGATTGATTGTACCTTCATCTAAACCTTCACCAATATCTGGAAATTTAAATATATATCTCATTAGAACCTCACCGTTTTTTCAATTTCATAAAAGATCTTATCAGGAGTTTGCATATAGAAGTGTTCACCCTGTGGAAGAGGTGTAATCACATCAAATGCTGAAACCCTCTTAGGTGGAGCTTCTAGGTAAAGGAAAGCTTCCTCGTTCACTATAGAGATAAGCTCAGCTCCGGTACCATATGTGGTATTATCCTCTGTAACAACAACAACTCTACCAGTCTTTTTAACAGATTCAACAATTGTCTCTTTATCAATTGGGTAGATTGATCTAAGATCTATAAGTTCGGCAGAGATACCCGCTTCTTTAGCCATAACTAAGGCTTTCTGCACCTCTCTAATCATAGCTCCAAAAGCTATTACGGTAACATCATCACCTTTGGTTAATACTTTTGCCTTACCTAGAGGGATATTGTACTTCTCTTCCGGAACCTCTTGCTTGATTGCTCTATATATACGCTTTGGTTCAAAAAACATAACAGGATCGTCAGATTCTATTGCTGAAATAAGCATCCCTTTTGCATCGTATGGAGTAGAAGGTACAATAACCTTTAATCCCGGAATGTGACCAAATATTGCTTCCATACTTTCACTATGATGCTCAAGAGCATTAATACCACCGCCGTAAGGCATACGGATAACCATACCCATTTTAAATTGACCTCTAGATCTATTGTGCATTCTTGCAACATGACAAATAATTTGGTTAAATGCAGGATAAACAAATCCTGAAAACTGCATCTCAATAACAGGTTTAAGACCGGCAGCAGCCATACCAACAGCTGTACCAACAATACCGGACTCTGCTAAAGGAGAATCCCAAACTCTCTTTACTCCATACTTTTTTTGAAGGCCTTCGGTTACACGAAAAACACCACCCTCAACACCAACATCTTCACCAAATACCACAATATCTTTATCTTCAGCCATCTTGACATCAATCGCATCAGTGATAGCATTTACCATATTCATAACTTTCATATATTAATCCACTTTCAATTAAACTTAAAATTTACGGTTTCGAGATAAATCTATTTTTTACCTCTGGATTCTCTCCATTTGAGAAATTTTTCATACTCAGCTTTCTGATCTAAGATATTTTGAGGAATATCTGTGAAGATGTATTTGAAAACATCGTCAAAATTGCATCCCTTATCCTTTTCAGCTTCACGAAAGATTCTATCAACCTCTTTCTTGTACTGAGCATTAATCTCCTCCTCTTTCTCATCTGACCATAAACCTTTATCAATCAAATAAGCTTTCAGCCTTTTTACAGGATCCTTCTCTTCCCACTCGCTCTCCTCCTCTTTTGTCCTGTACTTTGTAGGATCATCGGATGTAGTGTGAGGACCTTTCCTATAAGTCAAAGCTTCAATCAAAATAGGACCTTCACCCTTTAGAGAAGCCTCTTTAGCTTCATCTATAGCTTTATACATTGCAAAAAAATCGTTACCATCAACTTTGATACCTTTTATTCCATAAGCCTCTGACTTCACAGCTATATTTTTTGAAGCTGTTTGAACACTGAATGGAACAGATATAGCATATTGATTATTCTGAACAATGAAGATAACAGGAGCTTTCCATACTCCGGCAAAATTTAGAGCTTCATGAAAATCTCCCTCGGAAGTTCCACCATCCCCAACAAAAGCGTAGACTAAATTTTTCTCATCCTTATACTGCATAGCATAGCCTAAGCCCGCTGCATGAACAAGTTGAGACGCAATAGGGACAGATATAGGAAGAACCCTATTTGCACCCTTAAACCTCGAACCCTCTTCATTACCCATATAGTATAGGAAGATCTCTTTTAAAGAAACACCTTTGGAAAGATAAACACCGAGCTCTCTAAAAGCAGGTACTAACCAATCTTCATTAGTAATATGAGCGGAAGTTGCAGAGTGGATACCTTCTTGACCATAATTTGGCGGATAGGTGTAGATTCTACCTTGCCTTTGGTAAGAAACTATCATAAGGTCAGCCATTCTCTCAAATAACATATCTTTGTAGGCTTTTAATACAACCTCATCATCAACCTTTGGGAAAAACTCCTCATTTATAACCTTACCATCGTTATCCATAACTTGGAAAAGGGCATCTTCAATTGGTTTGTATTTTTCAAATACACTATTCATTAATAACCTCATCTATTTAATATCTATAAATTAATTTTGACTAAAATTCTTATTAAAGCCCACTTATTATAAATTTGGCAGAAAGATTTAATCTCCAATATATTAAGAATTAATTAAAATTTCCAATATGATTCTAATCATTATATAGCAGTATTAAGACTTAGTATCAATTTGTTGAAATAGAAACTCTTTTGTAGCATACCTAAAGAATAGTAACCACGATTCAAATTAAAAATATTTTCTTAACTAAAAACTACTTAAAAAGAGAGAAATTAAATTCTTTTTTTTGAGATCTCTTCTATTACATAAACTGTATAGTTTTTATATCACAATATGTAAAAACATTGTATTTTAAAGACACATGCTAATTTATTAAATCAAAAAAAGCTTGCCTTTTCCACAGGTTCTACTCTCCCCTCCTCTTAATCAACTCCAAAGCAAAATCAAGAGCCTTTTTTGAAGGTACTTCATAATCAGGAATTGTTCCGTGAGTATCTTCATCTGTTGTACCATATTGATAGAACTTTTTGAATGAAACATAATACCAAAGATCTGTATTTGGAAGTTTTTCACTAATTATATCCCCAAAACAAACGGCTAAACCACCTGTCTCTTCACCTATAATTGTTCCCATTTTAAAATATTTAAATGCCCAAGTAAAACCAGCAGCTGAAGAAAATGTATAATGACTTTGGAGGAGATAAATATTTCCATTAAATCTCAATGGATTCTCTCTTAACTCTATAAGATTCTTTGAGGAGTAAGTTTTAGTACCCTTATTTCTAACTTTAACTATTGTTTTACTAAATTGTCTAAATGGAACTTTTGAAATATATTGAAAAAACTCATCTCCAAGTTGTGAGTTCCCTCCCCCATTATTTCTAACATCAATAATTAAATTTTTTATGTTTAGTTTTTTTATTTCAGTAAAAGTTGAGTCTAAAAAAAGTTTAAATTTATTTAAGTTATTAAATCGCCTAAAATCAATAGTTGCAATACTATTAAGTGTGTCTATTTCCAAAGTATAAAAAACTTTATTGTTTACTCTTTTAAGGTTCTTAGTTTTCTCAAACCTTTTTTTAAAAGATATACCTTTTAACGTTTTTTCATATATACTATCTTCGTAAATATATTTTATTTTAAACTCTCTATCTCTAAATAAAGAATAAAGCAGATATGTAAATCTATAGCTTAAAACTTCAAATTTAAAAAAAGTTCTTTCTCCTTGTGCTTGAAGTAACATTTTATTAACAATCTTTTTACTCTCAACATCGTTAATACTAACTATCTTGGAGTTTAAAGGGATATTTTCTTTTGTATAATTTTTAGTAATAACTATTGAAGAATCTCTATTTTTTATCTCTATTTCAAATGGAAACATTAGTATACTGTTTTTATCAAAATTACTTATCTTTTTTAAATGACCAAAGGGAACTCCCATGCTTGTATGACCATCTTTAAGCTTTACAACTAAAGGATTTACTAATAGGTAAAAATCCAAAATATCAGTTGTATCACTAATGGATTTTTTAATTTTTAAAATCTCCTCTTTTAGATCCTCTTCACTAATATTAGCAAAAATATTAGGATGGATCTCCTCTATACTCTTAAAGAGAATATCAACATCCTCTTTTAGTTTATCTGCATGATCCATTGTAGCTTTATTCACAATATTCTTATTACTACAATTAAGAATAAACAGCATTCCTACAATACTAATAAAAACAAGAATAGAACTTTTTATCTTTAACATAAATCACCTTCTTTATAACTAACTATTGGAACTCTATTATATAGTACTAAAATATGGAGCTTTAATCAATTATTAAATTTAATAGATAAGAGTATCCCTACGGTAGAGACGAAAGATAGGGTACAGAGTTTAAAAAACTTACTCCTCAGGAGTTTCAAAAGATGATTTAGATGATAAGATCGATAAACTATTTTTATCATTAGGTTATGAAATGAAAGAAGGGCAACTTGGAAATGGATCTTATGTAAAAGGGAATAGAACCTTAAGGATAATATTGGGATCATTTGCAAAGTATTTCAAATTTAATATTATTACTACCTTAAATTCAGATGAGGTTAGACTGGAAGTTAAAAAAGCCACTTCTGGAATGATCGGTGGTATTATTGGAGTTGGTCAAGTAAAAAAAAGAGTTTAAACAATTAGCACAACTACTCGAGACAATATAAATGACCAATACTATTTTGTATAAATAGGATTAGAAGGATAGACTCTCTGCCTATCCTTGAGATTGCCCTAAAAACTCAGACTTTCGAGAAGCGAGTAGTACAAGGAATTGATTTTTTTATGGGATTGAGCTTAGAGTTACTAGGCGATTTGAGCAGAGTAAACCGATGACGCAGTAATGCGAAGTTTATCGGAAGTCTGAGGGTAGATTTGTATCTACCCTGAGATTGCCCTTATATTCTATTATACCCTATTATTAACAGCATCCTCAAAAGAACGCCATATAAGGGTTGCACATTTAACCCTCATAGGATACTCTTTAACACCTTCAAAAATCTTTAGTTTTCCAAGCTCATTTCTACATAGATCTTTATCATACTCATCATCCTCAGCAGTAAGAAGATTTATAAAATTATCCTTAAACTTACTCGCCTCAGCTATAGTTTTGTTCTTTATAGTAGTAGTCAAAAGAGATGCACTGGATTTAGAGATTGCACAACCAACACCCGTAAAACCTACCTCTAAAATCTTGTCATCTTCAATCTTTAGATATATCTCATAATCATCCCCACATAGAGGATTTTTCCCTCTTGAATAGTGGGTAAACTTATCAAGTTTACCAAAATTCTTTGGAGATTTATTATGTTCTAGAATCATATCTTGATATAGCCTATTATCCATACCCATATTTTTATCCTTTATAGTTTATATTAGTCATACAACTTGAGTTAAATATAAAACAAATTTTGAGTTCACACATCATCTTACAATTAATGAGTAAGCAATGAAAAGTTTGATTCAATGTAAATGGTTTTAATCACAAATATTTCTATTACCTAAAAAACCTACCAATCAGAGCTTTGAGAAACGAGCAGTACAAGGAATTGATTTTTTATGCGATCCATAGCCTAGTAAACCTAGGTGATTTGAGTATAAAAAAATGAGGACGCAGAAATACGAAGTTTATCGAAAGTCTGATTACATCATTATCTCTTTTACTTTGTGCAAACCACAAACAAATCTATCAATATCATAGTAAGTATTGGCAAAAGATATGGAAATCCTTGCTGTTGCAGGAACCTCCAAAACCTCCATAAGAGGTTGTGCACAATGATGACCTACCCTTATACAAACCCTCTCTTGATCCATAATAGTCCCTATATCGTGAGGATGAACACCATCTATAGTAAATGAGACTAAGGATGCTCTCTTTTCAGGATCTCCTACAATCTTTACAAACCCCAGTTCTCTAATTTTTTCTAAAGTATATTCAAGAAGATCATCCTCTATTTTCCCAATAATATCAAAACCGATATCCTTTATAAATTGAAGAGCTTCTCCAAGCCCAATTATTTCAGCAATAGGTGGAGTTCCGGCTTCAAACTTCTCTGGAATAGGAGCAAATGTAGAATCTCTAAAGCTAACAAACTCAATCATTGATCCACCTGTTTGATATGGTGGCATAGCCTCCAAAAACTCCTTTTTTCCATAGAGTACCCCAATACCTGTTGGCCCATACATCTTATGTCCTGAGAAGAGCATAAAATCTATATTCATCTTCTGAACATCAATAGGGATATGGGATATTGATTGAGCTGCATCTAAAACCATTATTGCATTGTGTTTTTTAGCAATAGCTGAAATTTTTTCAATAGGGTTTACACAACCAATAACATTTGATATATGTATCACAGAAACAAGAGCAGTTCGCTCATCTATAAGTGTAGCATATTTATGAAGATCAAGCTCCCCATTTTTAGTTATAGGGATAACTCTTATCTCTATATTTTTCTCTTTAGAAATTGTTTGCCAAGGGAGAATATTCGCATGATGCTCCATCTGTGTAAGAACAATATTATCGCCCTCTTTAATAAAAGATCTCGAAAGTGAGTAAGCTAAAAGGTTAAAACCCTCTGTTGTTCCTTTTGTAAAGATTATCTGCTCTTTACTCTCAGCATTAATAAAATCTTTAAACCTTCTTCTAATCCTGTTTACATTTTCTGTAGCTCTATATGACAGGTCATAAACCCCTCTGTGAACTGTAGCGTTCTCACTTCTATAAAACCTTGAAATTCTATCTATAACTCTATCGGGTTTTGGCGATGTTGCAGCATTATCAAGATAGATGATAGGATCATTCTCCTTTAATCCATTTAGCAAAGAGAACTCTCTTCTAATTATATCGTGATTCATAACTACTCCTACCAATTGCTTATTTTATTTTCAATATAGTTTGTATATTTCTCTTTAACAGAGTTTATAGGAATCTTATCTAAAACCTCTCCAGCAAATCCATTTATAAGAATAGATCTTGCAAGATTTTCATTAAATCCTCTACTTTTTAGATAGTGGATTTTTTCAATATCCAACTCCCCATTATTTGATCCGTGATTACAAACTACATCATCATTATAGATTTTAAGTTGAGGTCTTGCATAAGCTTTAGCATCATCTGAAAGGATAAGATTTCCATTCATCTGATCTGATTCTGTTCCTGAACTACCTTTAAACACATGAACTAAACCATCAAAACTTGTTTTAGATCTTCCCAAAAGGATATTTTTGAAAAGTTGTTTTCCTGTACAATTTTTACTCTTATGCTCAATTCTAACAAGATTGTGGGATTCCATACCATCTTCACAGAAAGAGAGACCATAGAGGGAGTATGAACTATCCTCATCATTAAATCTTATAGTTACATCATTTCTGCTGTATTTTGACACTGAATTTAGTAAAAATCCATTAAACTCACTTCTGTTACCAAGTTCTACAACAGAGTTGATCAACCTTATAGACCCCTTATCACTTGCTCCATCAAATATAAGATTGCACTTTCCTCCATCCTCAATATCGATAAGTAGACTCAAATTTAAAAACTCTCTACTTAAATTGTTATGGAGAAGAATAGTAAGATCTGATCCTTTTTTAATCTTGAAAACAACTAGAGAGTCCATCTCCATATCCATAAAAAACTCTAAGGTTTCACTCTTTTTATAGATATCGAAGATATATAAGTTTTCAGAACTTGTTATGTTGTAACTATTAAAAGGGTTGTTTGTATTGCTATGGATCTTAGAGTGTATAGATTCTAAATCCTCACTACTAACTTGACCACCTTTTTTACACTCTAAACCAAAATCTCTAAAGTTTCCATTTTTAAAACTTATATGCTTTTTATCTACATCTTGATCTTTATCTATATTTATAACTATTGGGCTAAACTTACTAATATCAGAGTATCTCCACTCCTCAGATCTCCTAGTTGGAAACTTATCCTTAAAACTACCGCTGATATCTCTAGCAGTTTTACTCCTATCCAAAAGTTTTGGATCACTATATTTATCTATTAAATTTAACATTATTACCTCTTTTAAAAAGACTACCTATCAACTTTGTACTTCTAGATTTAATTAAATTTTTTGTTGCTAATCTTCCAATTATAAGATCTGCTATTAAAATCTAACTCGCCTTGAACTACTCGTTTTTTTTAAGTCCTAACTTTTCAACAATACCTTTTAAATAACTAATCAATAATTTTCTACTTTATACTATCGTAACCACTCTCCTCCAACTCAAGAGCGAGGAATTTATCGCCAGATTTAATTATTTTACCACCACTCAAAACATGAATATGATCTGGGACAATAAAATTTAGTAGTCTTTGGTAATGGGTAATAAGAAGAAAGCTATTTTCACTATTTTTCAATCTATTAACAGCAGATGCTACTATCTTTAAGGCATCTATATCCAATCCAGAATCAACCTCATCAAGAATAGATAACTTTGGTTCTAATACAGCCATTTGAAGCATCTCATTTCTCTTTTTTTCCCCACCGGAAAACCCATGATTTACTGCCCTTTCCAAATACTCCTTATCCATACTAACAATAGATAGCTTCTCCTCTAAATACTCATCAAAATCATAAGGATCTAAAAGCTCTTTACCCAAGTATTTCATCTTTGCGTTATATGCCATACGAAGAAATGATCCGTTATTAACCCCTGGTATCTCGACAGGGTATTGGAATGAAAGAAAGATGCCTTCATTTGCTCTAGTATCTACATCCATATCTATAATTGATTTTCCCTCATATAGAATATCTCCACTTGTAACCTCAACAGAAGGATCTCCAGTAATAACTTTTGATAGTGTCGATTTACCAGAACCATTAGGACCCATTATAGCATGAGTTTCCCCCTTATTTATGGTTAAGTTGATACCTTTTAAAATCTCTTTTCCACCTATAGTTGCATATAAATTTTTTATCTCTAACATTTTTTCTATCTCCTATCCAACTGTGTTTTCTAATCTTACATTAAGTAGTTGTGTCGCTTCTACAGCAAACTCTGTAGGCAACTCTCTAAAAACATCTTTACAAAATCCATTTACTATAGTAGAAAGAGCAACCTCTTGATCTATCCCTCTCTGTTGGAAGTATTGTAATTGTTCATCTGTAACTTTTAAGGTTGAAGCTTCATGCCCAATGTGTGAACTACTATTTTCAACCTCTATATATGGGAATGTATGAGCACCACACTTCTCCCCAATGAGCATTGAATCACATTGGGTAAAGTTTTCACTATTTGTTGCACCCTTATTTATCCTAACCTTACCTCTATAGGTAGCTTCACTTTTACCTGCTGAGATAGATTTTGAGATAATACTAGATTTAGTATTTTTCCCTACATGAATCATCTTTGAGCCTGTATCAGCTAGTTGATGATTTGTTGTAAGTGCTACTGAGAAAAACTCACCAATAGAGTTATCTCCCAAAAGAACACAGCTAGGGTATTTCCATGTTATAGCAGATCCTGTTTCAACCTGAGTCCATGAAACCTTTGAATTTTTACCTAAACATTTTGCTCTCTTAGTAACAAAATTATAGATACCACCCTTACCAGTTTCAGGATCACCTGCATACCAATTTTGAACTGTTGAATATTTGATCTCAGCATCATCTAATACCACAATCTCTACAACTGCTGCATGGAGTTGGTTTGTATCAAATCTCGGAGCTGTACACCCTTCGAGATATGAAGCATAAGCACCCTCTTCTGCTACTATCAAGGTCCTTTCAAATTGACCTGAATCTTGAGTGTTTATCCTAAAATAACTGGAAAGATCCATAGGACTCTTTACACCTTTAGGGATAAAAACAAAGGATCCATCTGTAAATACAGCAGAGTTTAAAGCAGCAAAGAAGTTATCACTCGGAGGAACTACAGTTCCCATATATTTCTTTACCAGTTCCGGATAATCTTTCATAGCTTCTGAGATAGAACAAAAGATAACACCAGCATCTAAAAGCTGTTTTTTAAATGTTGTCGCAACACTTACAGAATCAAAGATAGCATCAACAGCAATGGGCTTTTTCTCCTCAACACCTGCTAAAGCTTTCTGCTCATGTAGTGGAATACCGAGCTTCTCATAGGTCTCCAAGATCTCCGGAGAAACATCATCCAAACTCTCAAACTTCTTTTTAGGAGCAGCGTAGTAGTGAATATCTTGATAATCTATTTTTTGATAATTAAAATTAGCCCACTCCGGCTCTTTCATTTTTTTCCAATTTTCAAAAGCTTTTAATCTAAACTCCAACATCCATTCAGGTTCTTCCTTATTCTGTGAAATCATCCTTATGGTGTTTTCATCTAAACCTTTAGGAGCAACCTCTTGATCTGTATCGGTAACAAACCCATGCTCATACTCTCTATCTATATAATTTTTTATATCTTTATCTGACATAATCCCTCTATCAAAATTTATTTCTGTTTCCCAAATTAGAAACTCTATATTTTAAGTTCCACTAAAAAGTAGCTATTAAACAATAACTTTCATATGATTATAGGGGTAAAGAAATATATTGTTTCGCTTCCTCATTAACATGGATGGAAAAAGCGAATTAATACTTGTAAAACTTATAATAAATAATATTTACAAAAAAGAAACGGTTGGAATATTTTTTTATAAATTGAGTTTAGTTTATTATTTGATGATAATTAATATGGAAAGAGAGGGGTTTATAAAAATACCAAATTTCAGTAATACCTTGCATTAAAGTCATGTGCCTCTAAAAGTTTTAATGTAAAAATCTTTTTAAAGTAAAACATAATGTTTTCAAATGAGATCTATAAAAAATTTGTAGTTTATATAAGAGAAAGAGGCAATGAAAACAGAATATAACATCTCTATCATCATTAGTTAAAAAGTGTTTCTATCACTTACCTTGTGTAAACTTTGCTTTTTTGGATATCTTTTGTTGATCCTATAACTATCATTTTTTTAATAACATGAATTCGACATAACTACTTATCTAGTCTGTCACATAATAAATAGAATGCTGCATACAAATATATTGATCAGCTTTCCTCCCCTCAAAAATTCAGACTTTTTAGAAGAAAATAGTACAAAGAGCCATTTTTTATGCGATTTGAACCTAGTAAACCTAGTTGACTTGAACAGAAAAAATCGATGACGCAGTAATGCGAAGTTTATCGGAAGTCTGGGGGTACATCGTTAATAGAGGTTTTCTTTAGATCCTTCCTTGGTGGGGAGATACATATTTTAGGAATTATGATGAAATTGATTACTATCATAATGTTATAATTGAATCCTTAGGCTTAATTATTACATAAGACAACCTATTGTTTTCATACCGAACTCAGGTTAACTATCTAAACTTTTCCCATTCAAAACTACTTATATTCTTCTTCTCTTCATCAAAGTTTATTCCCACTAAATAGATATCGCTCTCTTCGCTAAGAAACTTCTCATAATATCTATTCTCTTTAATTTGGGAGATAGCATTTTCATTACCAACTTTAAACTCAAAAATGTATCTGTGGTTGTTTACAAGCAAACTCATATCCAACCTTCCCATATTTGTACTCTCCTCTACACTTATAGGAAACCCAAGAGAAGCGAGATAGGAGTAGATTACACTAGAATAAAAACCTTCATAAATATTAATGTTGTTCTTAACATAGTTTTGGTAAGGAAGAGAAGCAAATAATGAGATTAAGCTTGATTTAAAATCTTCCAATTTTGCATCAAATAGAGAGTATAGAGTTTTATTTTTATTAACCTGAGTATTGGCTACATTCAAAAGCATCATTTTCAAAACAGATCTATTTAGACTTTGCTTAATCTCTTTATTTGGCATTTTTAGACTATATAGAATTTCATCAGCAGGGTTTATATATCTTTTTTTAACAGTTAGATATCCACTCTGAAAAAGTAGAGCTTCTAAATTGATATTTTCAATTTCAAAAGAGTTTAAAATCTCTTCCCCAACAACTATATTTTCGAGGTTTGGAAGATAGTAGTTATTCTTTTTGATAAGATCTATTAAAAATGAAGGGTTCCCTGTCTCAAACCAATAGTTTTTATAAGTTAAATTTCCTCTTATAAAGAGTAGAATATCAAAAGGGTTATAAACCTTATCTTTTAAAAAGTAGTATCCATTGTACCACTCTTTTAACTTTTCTAAATCAACACCTTGTAATAACGGTTTAAAAGCTGTTTCTATATCGCTATGGGTGTAACCACAGATATTACCAAAATTATTATTTAAAGTTATATCCTCAAGATTGTTTAATCCTGAAAAAATAGAAACTTTTGAAAACTTACTTACTCCGGTTAAGAATACAAACTTGAGGTATTTATCCGACCTTTTTAATATTTCATAAAAAGCTTTTAAGCTCTTCTTTGCATATTCTCTCATTACTGGTTCTGTAATATTATCTAAGATAGGCTTATCATACTCATCAACCAAAACAACAACTTTTTGGTTATATTTTTCATAGGTTTTTTGAATCAGTTCTGATAGTTTGTTGGGAATGTCTAAATTATCATCAACATTTACCTTTAGAGCTTCAATATTTTTTTTTAAAATATAGTTAAAAACTCCATCTATACCCTCCTTTGTTGAAAGATTACCTGCAAAACTGATATGTATTACAGGAAACTTTTGACTAAAATCGTATCTTTTTTCAATATATAGACCCTTAAAATACTCTTTTTTACCTTCAAAAATAGACTTTAAAGTATCTAAAAATAGAGATTTCCCAAATCTTCTAGGACGAGAAAGAAATACATATTTATATGAATTTATCAGTTCCCAAGCCTCTTTGGTTTTATCGACATAGATATAATTATCCTCTCTAATTTCACTAAATGTTTGTATTCCAATTGGTAGCTTCATTCTCTTTCCTTGTGTGACATACCTTTAGATTATATTATAACCAATTTTGATTTGAAAATGAAATGATAAATATGATTCTGACTTAGCTTATTATAGGGTTTACTGAAAAAGCCCACATTATACCATTTACTTTTGATTTAGATTTACCCATATTGTAAAAAGTTCCAACAGAAAGAAGAAAAAAAATTATTTTCATAAAGAGAAACTCCTCTAATCTTTTATTCTATATACAGATAACTCTTGATTTTTAACATAAATCCTATCCCCTATAATTTTCACTTGCGACAAAGGATTGAAAAAATCACGAATTTTACCTATATCAAAAATCTATGGTATTGATAAACCTATTATCCCTAAAAACATCAACTAAAAATCTATTCTTATTATTTTCATCTCTATTGAAAGATCTTTTCTTATCATAAAAAAACATAACATGACAACCATTTATAAAATTAAAAGTCTCATAAGTATAAAAAATTTTCAAATCTTATTTTGAAAAAGTTAGTTAAATTAAAAAAATCTATTATTTTGATTATTTTTTAGATTGAACAGATTAAATGAAACTATGAAGGTATAACAAACAAACTTAGGCTTTAAAAATATGAAATTAGTTGATATATCTATAAAGAGAAAAGTTACAATAACTATGTTTACACTGGCAGTTATCCTATTTGGTTCTGTCTCATTTTCAAGATTAAAATTAAATCTTTTACCGGAACTTTCATATCCAACTCTAACCATAAGAACCGAATACCCCGGAGCTGCACCTTCTGAAGTGGAAAACCTTCTTTCGGAGCCTCTTGAGGAAACCTTAGGTGTTGTTAAAAACGTTAGAAAAATAAGTTCTGTTTCAAGAGCTGAACAAAGTGATGTTACCATAGAGTTTGCTTGGGGAACCAACATGGATTTTGCCGGCTTGGAGGTTAGAGAAAAGATTGATCAACTAAATCTACCAAAAGATGTTAAGAGACCATCTATTCTAAGGTATGATCCTGCTTTAGAACCTATTATGAGATTTGGATTTTATACAGAGAATAATGAAAAAATCTCTATTGAAAATTTAAGAATCTTTGCAGACGAGGAACTTAAAAAGGATCTTGAAGTTATAAACGGTGTGGCTTCCGTTAAGATTAGTGGAGGGCTTGAAGAACAGATTCATGTTCTAATAGATCAAGGCAAACTTTCAAGACTAAATCTAAATATATCTGCTATTTCCAATAGATTAAATGTTGAGAATATAAACTATTCAGGTGGTAAACTTGAAGAGGGAACAACCCAACTTTTGGTGAGAACTGTAAATGAGTTTAAAACCCTCGAAGATATAGAAAATCTTGTACTTGGTAAGTTTGGTGGTAAAACTGTTTATCTTAGAGATGTTGCCAAGATAAGAAAGAGTTATAAGGAAAGATCTGCTGTTACCAGAATGGAAGGTAAAGAGAGTATTGAGATTGCTATATATAAAGAGGGGGATGCAAACACCGTTTCTGTTGCCAAAGATATAAATAAAAGTATAGAGAAAATTAAAAAAAAGCTTCCTAAACACTCTATTCTTACCAATGTATACAATCAAAGTACATTTATTGAAAACTCTATCAATGAGGTTATAAAGTCAGGAATGATTGGTGGTATTTTAGCAGTATTCGTTCTCTACTTCTTCCTTAAGAATTTTTGGATAACCATTATTACATCATTCTCAATACCTGTATCCGTAATTGCAACATTTAATCTAATGTACAGTAACAATATAACTCTAAATATTATGTCTTTAGGTGGTATTACCTTAGGTATTGGTATGCTCTTAGATAACTCTATTGTTGTACTTGAAAATATATCCCGATACAGAGAAAAAGGAAGCTCCAACATAGAATCAGCAAGAAAAGGAACATCACAAGTTGGTATGGCAGTTACAGCCTCTACTCTAACCACTATTGCTGTGTTTTTCCCTTTAATCTTTGTAGAAGGTATTGCAGGTCAACTCTTTAAAGATCAAGCAATGACAGTTACATTCTCTCTACTTGCATCACTTATTGTAGCTCTTACACTTATTCCAATGTTAGCATCAATTCAAAGAAAAAGAGAGAATTATATCGAGTTTGAAGAGGAGCTTACACCTTCAAAAAGTGAAAAACCTGAACCTACAAATAGGTTTTACAAGATCTATAAGTATAGTTTAAAACCCATTGTTTTTATTGTAGGTTTTATCCTGAAAAAAATCTACATAGTTATTTTCAATCTTTTACCATACTACCTGTTTAGATTTTTTAAAATAGTTTTTGTTTATTGTAGCAAACTACTCTCTTTAACCGTATCACCTTTTGTAAAGATATTTGATATATTCTACTCTTATATAGAAAAGATATACCCTAAAATTGTAAGATTTGCTCTTGGAAATAATATTTTGGTTCTATTTATTGCCATTACTCTTTTTATTTTATCCATAAATATTATTCCTACTCTTGGTATGGAGCTTATCCCAAAGCTTACACAGGGTGAGTTTAAAGCTGAAATAAAGATGCCTGTTGGTACGCCTCTTGTCAAAACAGATAAGGTTTTAAAGAGTATTCAGGATAAATTTAAATCACACCCCTACCTTTCTACCGTTTACTCCGTAGCAGGAACGGGTAACAGACTTTCCTCAAACTCCGGTGGAGGAGATGATATTGGAGAGGTAAATTTTGTTATAAAAAAGAGTTATTTCTCAAAGGAGAAGGAGATAATGGATAGTTTAAGAGTGTTCTTTTCAACTATCCCGGGTATGAGTTATAAATTTTCTACTCCTACTCTATTCTCATTTAAAACACCTCTAGAGGTTGAGATTAGCGGATACAATCTTAAAAAGATAGAGAGAGCTAATAAAAAAATTGTATCTCTTATGGAAAAAGATGGACTCTACACCGATATAAAAACAACTGTTGAGAGGGGTCAACCTGAAATTCAGATCTATTTTGACAGAGACAGAGCTGCTGCACTTGGAATAAAAATTGAATCTGCAGCAAGAAGAATTACCGATAAACTTAAAGGAGATCTTGCAACTAAATTTTCCAAAGGCGATAGAAAAATTGATATTTTGGTTAAAGCAAACCGTTTAGATTTTAGATCTGTTGATGATATAAAAAATACAATAATAAACCCTGAAAGCAGAAATCCTATTACTCTTAAATCTATATCAAATATTGTAGTTAATGATGCACCGGGTGAGATAAGAAGAGGTAATCAGCAGAGAGTTGCCATTATCTCATCAGATATTACCGGAGGAGATCTTGGATTCGCAGCAAAACATCTTGAAGAGAAAATAGGAAAACTCTCTTTAGATGATGGCATTGTTGTAAGTATTACAGGACAAAATGAGGAGATGGAGCTTAGTTTTAGATCCTTAAAGTTTACACTTATTATGGCAATATTTTTGGTTTACTTAGTTATGGCATCACAATTTGAATCATTTATTCACCCTTTTGTTATTTTGCTTACAATACCTTTAGCTATGATTGGAGCTGTATTTGCCCTCTATATTACCGGATACTCCATAAGTGTTGTGGTGTTTATTGGAGCAATCTTACTTGCCGGTATTGTTGTTAATAATGCCATTGTACTCATTGACCTAATAAATCAACTTAGAAGTGAGGGTATGGAGAAACTTGAAGCTATAGTTGAAGGAGGACGTTTAAGACTAAGATCTATACTTATGACAACTTTAACCACAACTTTAGGACTCTTACCTCTTGCCATTGGTATTGGTGAAGGTTCTGAGCTTAGAGCTCCTATGGCAATCACAGTTGTTGGAGGATTGACTGTTTCAACACTTTTAACCCTTGTTGTTATACCTGTTGTATATAAACTTCTTGATAGAAAAAAGTTTGTAGAGGAGAGATAGAATGAAACTTACAGAGCTCTCTATAAAAAGACCTGTAACAACAATGATGATACTTCTCTCCTTTGTTGTTGTTGGGTATATCTCTTTTTCAAGATTGCCTATGGAGTTTTTCCCAGCACTTGATGTTCCTTTTGTAGGTGTATATATCCCCTATCCAAACTCCACTCCTGAAGAGGTTGAGAAGGAGATAACAAGACCTGTTGAAGAGGTTCTGGCTATGATAAGTGGAGTAAATAAAATAAAATCAAACTCTTCTCAAAATAGTGCTTGGGTAGAACTCCACTTCAATTGGGGGGAAGATTCAGATATAAAAGCTTTAGAAACCAGAGAGAAGTTGGACGGAATTAAGCATCTTCTTCCTGATGATATGGAAAGATTTTTTGTATTTAAGTTTAACACCTCTGATATGCCTGTTTTACAGATAAGAGTTTCAAGCAACAGAGATATCTCCAATAGCTATGAACTTCTCCAAAGAAATCTTAAGAGACCTTTGGAGAGACTTAACGGTGTTGCAGAGGTTGATATGTATGGGGTTGAGAAAAAGGAGATTAAAATAGAGGTAAACCCTGACAGATTAATAGCCCACTCAATTACTACAAATGATCTTATTAATGTTTTAATGAGGAGTGATTTTTCTATCTCTAACGGAGAGCTGAACACAGGCTCTTCATCAATTATGGTAAGATCTATGAGTAAAATTAAAGGTGTTGATGATCTTAAAAATCTAAAAATAAACAACTCCGGTCTTCTTTTGAGCAATATTGCAGAGGTTAGCTATACAGCTCCCAAAAGGGATTATGGAAGACACTTAAACGGGAAATATGCTGTAGGACTTTCCATAAAAAAAAGTTCTGAAGCCAATACAATAAATGTAACAAATAGAATTTTAGATGAGATAGAGAAGATAAAAAAAAGTCCTGAAATGGAAGGTATAAATGTTTATCTCATGGAAAATCAGGGTGAAGGTATAAAATCTTCTCTAAAAGAGTTGTTAAACTCAGGTCTTTTGGGTGGTTTTTTTGCTCTTCTCATTCTATACTTTTTCCTTAGATCTTTTTCAAATACTCTTATTGTTATACTTTCAGTCCCCTTCTCAATGCTCATTACAGGTGTTGTTATGTACTTTATGGATATAAGTTTAAATGTTCTTTCAATGATGGGACTTATGCTTGCTGTTGGTATGCTTGTAGATAATGGTGTTGTTACAATGGAAAGTATCCATAAACACCAAAGAGAGCTTAAAGACAGAAAAAAATCTGCAGTTTTAGGAACCGGTAAAATAGCTTTGGCAATTACGGCCGGAACAATAACTTCAGTAATCGTATTTCTTCCAAACATAATAAATGATAGCAGTGTAATAAGTATATACTTAAAGTATGTAGGAGTTCCCCTTGTAATTGCTCTTTTAGCTTCCCTTGCTATATCTCTTACAGCTATTCCTGTTTTAACAACGGTGTTTAACGGTAATCTAGAGGAGAAAAAGAACCAAATTATTGAAAATTTCAAAAAAAGATACCTTAAAATACTCACTTGGCTCTTGGATCATCACAAGGGATCAATATTTATAATTTTAGCTACTCTTTTCAGTATAGGCATACCTGTTTCCTTTGTTAAAAGTGGAGAGGGTTCAGCAATGGGTAGAAAGATGAGACTTTTCTACAATATAAATGGAGAATATAAGATTGAAAGAGTGGTTGAAGAGGTTGAAGAGATTGAAAAATATCTACTTAAAAATAGCGATAAATTTGAGATTGAGGATCTGTACACCTATTACAATACGGGAGAAGCTAAATCAGTACTTTTACTTAAGAAAGAGGGTAGTGGTAAAACCACTGAAGAGTTGATGGAGCTTATAAAGAAGGATCTTCCTAAAATCTCTATAGGGAATCCGGCATTTGAGTGGAAAACTGCTAGAGATGATGATGTGTTAAGGGTTAGATTAACCGGAAAATCCAGTAAAAAACTAATAGATCTTTCGGAAGATATAGTAAAATACCTTTCCAATATTGAAGGGCTTACAGATCTTCACAGTGAGGCCTCATCCGGAGATAAAGAGATTATGGTTGTAGTTGACAGAATAAAGGCCGGTAATTACGGATTCTCAACAGCTGAGATTGCAAGAACCATATCATCCTCTATGAGAGGGACAACAATTAACAAGCTTAAAACAGATGATGGTGAAATTGATATCTCTCTAAAGTTTAGGGAGGAGGATAGAAGAGATTTGGAGGATCTTAAAGAGATACCACTTAAAAATAGAGACGGAAAGATATTTAAGCTTAAAAACTTGGCAAACTTTAAATACACCAGAGGTCCCGGTGTTATAAGAAGAGATAATAGAGAAACATCTATTGGAATCCAGATTGGTGTTGATGGAATAACAAAGGAGGAGTCAAGACCAATTATTGAATCAGCAATGGAGAGGATAAAGCTTCCTTTAGGTTACAAGTGGGACTTTGGCTGGAGCTTTCAAAATTGGGATATGGGAATTGAAACATTAAAGTTTAATCTTTTATTGGCTCTAGTTCTAATATATTTTGTTATGGCAGCTCTGTTTGAATCATTTATCTTGCCAATCTCTATATGGAGCTCAATAATTTTTGCTGTCATTGGGGTTTACTGGTCATTTCTATTAACAGGAACAACATTTTCCTTTATGGCTTGGATTGGTGTACTTATTTTAGTTGGTGTTGTGGTTAATAACGGAATTGTTTTGATTGAGTATATAAATAATCTGATTGAAGAGGGGTATAGTAGAAAAGATGCCGTATTAAAAGCAGGATCTGAAAGGTTTAGACCTATACTTATGACAGCAGGAACAACAATT
The DNA here is from genome assembly GCA_002742935.1 of Candidatus Cloacimonadota bacterium. Taxonomy (GTDB): domain Bacteria; phylum UBA4055; class UBA4055; order UBA4055; family UBA4055. The sequence continues at coordinate 109,957 of PDON01000060.1, forward strand.
CTTTCAATGCTTCCTCTGTGTATGGTAACTACCCAGATTGGTGGTAATGGACCTCCATACTATCCAATGGCGAGAGCAATTGTAGGTGGTTTATTCTTTTCAACAACGGTAACTTTACTTATATTGCCCTCTATATACATCATACTTGATGATATTAGAAATAAGTATTTGAAAATAATTACTAAAGCTTTAAGATAATCGGAGTTTTTATGAAAAAAGTTTTTTTTATGATTCTAATAGTAGTAGCTGCTGCTTTTGGAAAAGATTACACCTTAAAAGAGTGCGTAGATATTGCTCTTAAAAACAATTTAAATCTTATGAAATCGAAGCTTGATAAAAGGTTGGCGGAACTTGACTTAAAATCCGTAAAATCCTCCTTTCTGGGAATAAGAGGGGCTTATGACGGAGAGATCTTTTTCAGTAAGAGTAAATTTAGCAATTTTGATGATAACCTTAACGATTATAATTATACCGATAGTGATGATTTTACCAATAGGTTATCTCTAAGTATAACAGCCAATCTTTCACTGCCTCTCATTGATAGGTATAAAAGCTCCAGTTTAGGTATAGAATATGCCGAAAACAACCTTGAAAGTGTGAGAGATAATTTAATCTACTCTGTTACAACATCATTCTATAATTGTATCTTGGCTCGTGAGGATATAAATGTTCAAAAGGAGAATATTAAATATAATCAAACTCAATATGATGAGACTAAGCTTAGATATGATCTTGGCAGTTTAACAAAGTCTGAACTTTTGCAGGCAGAGGTAAATCTTTCAACGGCAAGATTAAATATTATCAACTCCGAGAAGAGATATGAGATAGTGGTTCAGAACTTGATAAATCTTCTAAATATAGATGAGAGCTATAAGCAATTTAATCCTGTTTATGAGATCCCCCAAAAAGTTACAATTGAAAATTTAGACCTTGAAAAGCTTATTGAGATTGGTCTTAAAAATAGAATAGATGTAAAGAACGCAGAGCTCTCTCTAGAGCAGAATAGCCTATTGTACGATATTGAGTTTGACGGAATATTTCCCTCTGTTTCTGCAAGTTTCAACAACTCCTACTCAACTTCAAATGACAAAGAAACTCAAAGTTTAGACCACATATTATCGGCAACTCTTAATTGGGATCTAACATTTGAAGATTTTAATAGAATGGATAAGCAAAAAGTTTCATTAAAAAAGAGTGAGCTTAGTTATAAGCAAATAATAAGCAACGCAAAGAATGAGATTACTAAAACATATCTGGAGCTTATTCAGCAAAAAGAGAACTTAGACAGGGTAGGGAAACATGTTGAACTAGCTAAAGAAAATTTGGATCTTGCAAACGAGATGTTTAGGTTTGGAAACAAAACTATAACAGATAGAATTAAGGCTATGAACGATTACATTCAAAGTAAATATAGAGAGATTCAAGCGAGATATGAATATATTACATCTTTGGCGAAACTTAGGAACAGTATAAATATTGATAGTTTCTAATACTTGGTTTTAGCTTGAAAATTGTATAGAGAGGAAATTTTCCCTTTAGAGGACTTTAATAATAGTTTTGATTGATGATAGAGAATGTTTAGAAACCATTCTCTATCTAGGATCTAAAACAATTTTAGTATACCTTTTCTCTTCAAAAGCATTAAAACTTTTTCTTTTTATACTCAAAATAGTTTGATAAATAATTAGAAATAGATTACTTTATCCTTTTGGAAATAAAGATTGCTCTATTTATGTTCAATCTATTATTTGATTCTAAAACGGGAAGGTTTATAGATGGAAGATATTAAATTACTAATACCTGATCTGGTTGAGAGATTTAATAATCTCAGGAGGTCTCTTTGATCTTGAAAAGATCTCAAATGAGATAAAATCTTTGGAAGAGGATACAATGGAGGAGGGTTTCTATAATGATAGAAGCCATTCTGAAAAAGTTTTTAATGAGCTAAATCGCAGAAAATATTGGATTGAAAAAATATCACTTCTTGATGAACTTAAGGAGGAGATTGATCTTATTCTTGAAATGATTGAGGAGGATCCTGATTCTATTGATAATGAACTTGAGACCGTTTTTAAAAAATTTAGTTCTACTTTAGATGAGGTTGAGCTTAAGTCTATGCTTAGTGGAGAGGAGGATAAGAGGAATGCTATCTTTACTATCCATGCAGGATCAGGTGGAACAGATGCTCAAGATTGGGCTCACATGCTCCTTAGACTATATAAAAGATTTTTTGATAAAATGGATTTTAAATATTCTGAAGTTGATTATTTGGCAGGAGATTTAATAGGGACTAAATCTGTTACATTTGAGGTTAGTGGTAATTACCCTTACGGATTTCTAAAATCTGAACATGGAGTTCACAGGCTAATAAGACTTTCACCCTTTGATACTCAACATAAAAGACACACCTCTTTTGCTTCAATTTCCGTTATGCCAGTTGCAGATGATGTTGAAATAGATCTTGATCTTAACGATTTAAGAATTGATACCTATAGAGCATCGGGAGCCGGTGGTCAACATGTAAATAAAACAGATTCTGCCGTTAGAATTACCCATATACCTACAAATACGGTTGTTCAATCCCAAGCCCAGAGATCTCAAGTTGTTAATAAGGAGTATGCTTTAAAAGTTTTAAAAGCAAAACTTTATCAAATGAAACTTGAGGAGGAAAAGAAGAAGTGGAGTGATATTGGAGGAGAGAAACTTGATATTTCTTGGGGTTCTCAAATAAGAACCTATACCTTTCACCCTTACAATATGGTAAAGGATCATAGAACAAACTATGACACTTCAAACACTCAATCCGTAATGGATGGAGAGATAGAGGATTTTATAAAGGAGTACCTTCACAAGTTTGGTAAAAAGTATTAATTTTAATTGAAAAAAATTAGGAGATAGAGATATGTTAAACGAAAGATTTATAGGTATGATTACCTCAGTTTCTGCTGCACTTAAAAGCGTGAAACTTCCAGATGGATCAAAGATAAAGCAGGGAATCTTTAAAATTAAACTTGAAAGTGCAGATATTGATTACAAAAGTATAGCTTCTTTCAATCCAAATATTTCAGCAACCCTTTTAAATATTCAACCAATACCTTTCAAATCTGTAAACTTTGGAGAGCAACTGGTTCAAAACATGATGGTTAGTTTCTTCTGTGAAGAGGAGGAAGATATTGAGGAAAAATCGGCTGAAAATCTAATTGGTGGTGAGAGTGATGCTGATTTTGGGGATATAGCAATAACAAATCTTTCTGTAGCTATTAAGGAAAATATCCCAATTTATACATTTTTTCTAGAAATACCTATGCTCTATGATGGAAAGTTTCTGTTCAAAAATCTTAAAAAGAAAATTAGTTTTGAATTTGCAGATATGACTAAAAAAGAGATTAGAGAAGAGGAGTAGAGCAGTAGATGGTTACAATTGCTGAACTTTCTCACTCATTTGCCGATAGAGTTTTGTATGATGTTGTTAATCTTTTCTTTAAGAATAGAGCAAGAGCAGGTATTGTTGGAGCAAATGGTAGCGGGAAAACAACTCTTTTAAAAATAATCAGTGGAGAGTTTGATCCCGACAAGTGTAAAATTACCATTAGTGGCAAAAAAAGTATAGGTATGCTTTCTCAGGATATTGTGGATCTTGAACCTATATCTATGCTCCAATATTTTAAGGATGAAACCAATATTTCATTTCTGGAAAAGAGACTTAGAGAGCTTGAAAACAAACTAAATAATAGTGGTGATAATACTAATGTTTTAAAGGAGTTTGAAGAGATAACTCAACAGTATGAATTTTATGAAGGTTATAGTTTTGAATCTCTTTGTGGTAGAATAATTAAAGGTTTAGGGTTTAAAAATGATGACCTTTACAAAAAATGTGATCAGTTTTCCGGTGGAATGAAAACAAGAATAGGTCTTGCTCTTCTTCTTCTTAAAAAACCTGATATCATGCTTTTAGATGAGCCTACAAACCACCTTGACACCGAAAGTATGGAATGGCTTGAATCCTACCTTAAAGATTATCATGGAACTATAATAACAGTTTCCCACGATATTAGATTTTTGGATAAGGTTACAAACGAAACCTATGAAATATTTAATAAAACCATAACAAAATATTCCGGTAATTACACATACTATAAGAAAGAGAAAGAGAAAAAGCTTGAACTTCTAAAAAAAGAGTATGAATCTCAAGCGAGAGAGATTAAGAGACTTGAGGATTTTATTGAAAGGTTCAGATACAAAGCTTCCAAAGCAAGCCAAGTTCAAAGTAGAATAAAGATGCTTGAAAAGTTTAAGGAGATTAAGCTTGAGAGTAGTGAAAAATCTGTTAAGATAAAATTTGCTCACAAAACACAAAGTGGGAACTCTGTCGTTGAGCTGAAAAACATATCTCATAGTTATGGAGAAAAAACTGTTCTTGAAAATGTAAATCTCCAATTTTTTAGAGGGGAAAAGATAGCAATTGTTGGTGTTAACGGAGCAGGTAAATCTACACTTTCAGCTATAATTTCAAAAAGTTTAGATCAAACATCAGGCAGTGTTGAGTATGGTTATAATGTAAAGCCGGCTTATTTTTCTCAGTCATCTTCAGATACCCTAAATAAGGAAAACTCTATTTTAGAGGAGATAAACACAGTTAAGCATGATTACGATGATGTAGGGATAAGATCTCTTCTAGGTGCCTTTCTGTTTTCAGGAGATGATATTTATAAAAAAATAAAGGTTCTTTCAGGTGGCGAAAGATCTAGAGTTGCTCTTATCAAAATTTTAATGAACGATACCAACTTTCTTATCTTAGATGAGCCTACAAATCATCTGGACAGATCTACTAAAGATATCTTCCAAAAAGCTCTTTTAGAGTATGAAGGTACAATAATGATAGTTTCCCATGACAGATATTTTTTGGATAATCTTGTAGATAAGGTTATTGAAGTTAAAAATAACTCTGTAAAGGAGTATACGGGGGATTACTCATACTTTGTATGGAAAAGAGAGCAGGAAACAAATAGCAATATAGAAGAGACAGCAACAGTTGTTTCAACATCCCAAAAGGAGAGTTCCAAAGGTTTTAAAAGTAAAGAACAGAGAAGATTGGAGGCTGAAAAGCGTAAAGAAAATGCTCAAAAAACTAAAGGTCTTAAAAAAGAGCTTTCTGAGGTTGAATCTCTTATTGAAAAATATGAAGAGGAAAAAAGTAGTACTGAATCTCTTTTATGTTCCGAAGAGGTTTTAACTGATAGCCAAAAAATAGTATCTCTAAATATTAGGTTAAAGGAACTTAACGAACTCATTGAAACCAATATGGAAAAATGGGAAGAGATAACTATGGCGATAGAGGAAATTTTAGGGTAAAATTATAGCATTCTTAAAATAGATAGTATCTACTGAAAGAATAGATCTTATTCCATTTAGCCTAAGTGGAACATAACTATTTATCTACTATTTAGCATAACAAATAGAAGACAACATAAAACTTTATTGATCAGTCCTAAAAAGTCAGGCTGTCTAGAAACGAGTAGTACAAGGAATTGATTTTTTATGTGATAGGAGCCTAGTAAACCTAGGTAACTTGAGTATAAAAAAGCGATAACGAAGTAATACGAAGCTTATCGGAAGTCTGAGGGCAGAACACAAGATCTGCCCCTACGATATACTCTCGATCAGTTTAATATTTTAACGGCATAATACCAACTACCCCTTAACGGCAATAGTCTCAATCTCAACCATTACTCCGAGAGGAAGTTTTGCAACTTGGTATGCGGCTCTTGCAGGAGAGTTCTCTGCATAACATTTACCGTAAACCTCATTCATAGCAGCAAAGTTGTCCATATTATCAATAAGACAAGTAGATTTAACAACATCAGCAAATGTATAACCCGCTTCTTTAAGAATAGCTTCAATATTTTTCATAACCATCTCAGTTTGCTCAGTTACTCCACCCTCAACAATCTTACCGGTTTTAGGATCTACAGGGATCTGTCCTGAGATATAAAGAGTTCCGTTAACTTCTACAGCTTGGGAGTATGGACCAATTGCCTTTGGAGCATTTTCGGTAAAAATAATCTTTTTCATTTTATCTTCCTTTTTATAGTTTATGTTGTATAAAACAACCTTTTTGTTAAATATTAGGATCTAAATATAGATAAAAATCCTAATTAAAATCTAATAAGATCTACTTTTTAATTCTAATCCTTGCATCAACGGCGGTTACATGAGTTGAGGTACCGAGAAGTGGATTTAGATCAAGTTCCATAATCTCCGGAGCAGATTCCAATAGAGAAGAAAGTCTTGTAACAGTATCTACAAACATCTCTTGGTTTATACCCTCTTGACCTCTAACACCTTCAATAATCTTATAGCTCTTTAGAGATTTAATCATCTTTTGAGCTTCACACTTGCTTACAGGAACAAGAGCAGCACTTGTATCTTTTAGAACCTCAATAAAGATTCCTCCCATTCCGCAAAGAACCATATGACCAAACTTCTCATCATAGTTAGCTCCGGCAAACAGTTCAGTACCTGAAAGCATAGGTTGTATTAAGATTCCGGTTGTATCTGTAATCTTCATCATTCTATTAAACTCATCTTTAACCTGACCTTCACTCTTTACATTAAGAACAACACCACCAACATCGCTCTTATGAACAGGTCCTACAACCTTCATAACAAGAGGATATCCAAACTCATTTGCAGTATCGACAGCATCTTTTTCAGAATTAACAACTCTTTCCCCTACTCTCTTGATTCCGGCAGCATCTAAAAGTGCTTGGATCTCTTGTGGCGGAAGATATCCGTCACTAATATTTGAGCTTTCAATAATCTCTCTAATTTTATTGTGGTCAACTTTAGCAGTTTCAGGATTCTCCTCAGGTTTACTACTATTCCAGACTCTTGAAAGAGCATTACCAAATACAACCTCATCAGGGAAGTTTATTCTACCCTTATTTAGGAAGAACTCAACCTCTCTACCTGCTGTAATAAGGGAAGGTAAAATAGGATAGATAGGTTTTTTTGCTGTTCTCATCTTTTGATCTAAAACTTCATATGCGTCAAAAATCTCAAACAGACCCGGAGTTCCAAAAACTACAGCCATACCATCAATATTGTCAAACTTTTGATCACAATAATCTATAATTGTACCAAGTTGCTCTGCAGTACCTGTAGCCAAGAAATCTATAGGATTTCCAACAGCTGACCCGGGGAAAAGTTTTGTTAAAAGCTCATCAGCTAATTCACCCTCTATGTGAGGAACTTCCATTCCACCATTTGAAAGAGCATCAGTAAGCATTACAGCAGGACCTCCGGCATGAGTAATAACAGCAATATTTTTACCTTTTAACTCTTTGTGCATAAATATAGAGGCAACAGTTGTAAGATCCTGTCTTCCGTAACATCTTACAATACCTGCTTTCTTAAATAGAGCGTCAACAGCTTTATCAGGGCTTGCTAATGCACCGGTATGTGAAGATGCGGCTCTTGAACCGGCTTCTGAAGATCCGGATTTAACAGCAGCAATCTTACACCCTTTACTAACGAGAGATTTTGCATGCTTTAAAAGCAGTTCAGGTTTATCAATATTTTCAACATAAAGTATTTTAACTCTTGATGATTTTTCAGGATCAAAAGTTTCATCCCAATATTTAACAACCTCTTCAATACCCATTTGAGCCGAGTTACCTACAGAGTAAATGGAAGCGAATTTAAGTCCGTTAGGTATAGCAGATTCTAAAATAAATACAGCTGTTGCACCTGAACCTGAAGCAAAATCACAACCAAATGGATCAAGAGTAGGAACAGGCTTTGTAAATGTTCCATTGTAGTAAGGGGTTAAAAGACCAATACAGTTAGGACCTATTAAAGAGCCACCAACACTATTAATGGTAGCTACCATCTTATCCTCGAGAACCTTACCCTCTTCACTGGACTCACTAAAACCGGCAGTTAAAACAATATAACCTTTAGTTGATCTTTTGTGAGCAAGGAAATCTACTGTGTCCGGAACAAATTTAGCAGGAATAGAGATAATTGCTGTATCAACTTTTGGAGGAAGCTCCTCTATAGATTTGAAACATTTTATACCTTGTACTTCATCCTCTTTAGGGTTTACAATGTAAATATCACCCTTAAATCCGCAGTTTTTTAGATTTACTACAACTGTTCCACCGGGTTTATTAGTATCGTTTGATCCTCCAATTACAACAATTGATGAGGGGTTTATCAGTTCCTTGGCTATCATAGCTTCTCCATTTATATTTTAATATAAAGTTTATAGTTTAGTATCTTTCCTTTTAACTAAGAATGTCTAACTCTTAGAATTAAAAAACCTATACTAAACCATAATAAAATAAAGAATTAACTAAAATCCAAAATAATAGTTAAAAAACTATAGTTATATTTTAGGCCTACTGAAAAATGTTAAGAATAATTTAACAGATTATATAGGTATATTTAAAGTTTTGAACTTTTACAGTAAAACCTAGCTATAGAACTCTACTATTTTTTGGGATATATACTCAATCTCACTTTGTTTAAGTTCATAGTACATAGGTAAACGGATTAGTGTATTTGAGTACCTGTCACAATTTTTTAATGCTCTCCCATCATGCTTTGATTTAAAGTATTCGCTACTATGTAAAGATTGATAGTGAAAAACAGCTAGAATATTATTGGATTTTAAAAATTTTAGCAAGCTATCTCTTTCGTTGATATTTTTACATACCAAATAGAACATATGTCCATTATTTGTTGCGTAATCGGGGATATCACCTAGCTTTGTTTTACCATTTATTTCAAGAGAGGATAACCCTTCATAATACCTATTCCAGTTTTCAATCCTCTTACTCTGAATATTCTTCATTGATTCCAATTGAGCGTATAGATAAGCCGCAATAATATCGGAAGGTAAAAATGATGATCCTATATCAACCCAACCATATTTATCAACTTCGCCTCTAAAAAATTTTTGTCTATTTGTTCCCTTTTCCCAAATAACCTCAGCTCTTTCTATAAATTTTTCATCATTTATAAATAGTGCTCCACCTTCGCCGGAAATAATATTTTTAGTTTCATGAAAAGAGAGGGTTCCCAAATGACCAATGGTTCCTAATGGTTTCCCTTTGTAATAGGAATCAATAGCTTGGGCAGCATCCTCAACAACAAAAAGATTATACTTATCTGCCAACTCCATTATCTTATCCATATCACAAGAAACACCTGCATAATGAACGGGAACAATAGCTTTTGTTTTATCTGTGATTAAACTTTCAATCTTATCAGCATCAATATTAGGATTGTTATCGCAACTGTCAGCAAATATAATTTTAGCACCTCTAAGAGCAAAGGCATTAGCAGTGGAAACAAAGGTGTATGATGGTATAATTACCTCATCACCCAATTTTATATCAAGAAGTATTGCAGCCATCTCTAAAGCATCAGAACAACTGGTTGTCAAAAGGACTTTTTTTATACTATATCTCTCTTCAAAAAAGGAGTGACACTTTTTGGTAAAGTATCCATTTCCAGCTATATGGGATTGCTTATACACAGCTTCATACATATAATGAGCTTCTTTACCGGTTAAATGAGGTTTATTAAATGATATCTTATTCATGATTATACTCTTTATTAGTTATTGTTATCTTTACCTATCTTTTAGAATTTCCTTTTAGTTTTAGGGCTTACTCCTCTTTTAAAATCTCCTCTAAGCTAACCACCTCATGATCCTTCACATTCCTATCCTTTTCATTAAAAGCTATACCCATACAGACAACTTTTTTCTTATCATTCAAGTATGGTTCATAATATTTTTTACTCTTTATCTGTTCAATAGCAGATTTTGCACTATTCATCTTAAATTCCATTACATAGATAAAATCTCCAACCTTTACAACAGCATCAATTACACCATTATTGGTCTTTTGCTCTACATCAATATTTATGCCCATAAATTTTAGAGCTAAATAGATAATTGTATGGTAATAACTTTCATACTTTCCGGTTCCGAGATTGTTTGGAATATCAGCAAAAATAGATCTAAGGGTTAATATAAAGGCTCTAATATCATTTTTTTCTAAAGAGGATACTAAATCCTGTATTTTTTGAGAATAATAGCCACTTTCAATTCCTGCAAATTCAGCCCCTAAAAGCAGATAAAAAGATTGTTTTACCTCCATATTAGGATATCCTATTTTGTAAGATATAGAAAAATTATTTGGATCCATCATCTTCTCTTTAATAGTGAGATAGCCTGTTTGAAAGAGAAGAACACTCATGTTTATATTTTCTAGATTATAGGAGTCTAAAGCTGATTCAGGAACATTTATAAGATCATCATAATCTCTAACATTAATGCCCTTCTCTTTTATAAGCTTTATTAAAAAGGTCGCAGTTCCTGTTTTAAACCAAAAGTTTTTAAACTCTCTATACCATAGAAGACTTAAAACAGAATACGGGTTATAGATAGAACTCTTAATATCCCAAGAGTAGCCATTATACCATAGTTTGACTACCTCTATTAGCCGTTTTCTATTAATACCATACTTCTCTTCAATAGTTTTTAGATAATCTCCATAATTATCTATAATCTCTTTTTCTGTATAGCCTGCTATCTCTGCATAATTTTCATCAATTGTAATATCTGTTAAATTATTGAGTTCACTAAAAAATGATACTCTACTAAACTTTGAGACCCCTGTTATAAAAAGTAGTTTTATATGATTATCTAAATCTTTAATTACAGAGTAAAATTGTTTCAATATCTCTCTATTTTTTTCAGCTGTTTCTAAATTGGTAATATAATCAATTATCGGCTTATCATACTCATCTATTAAAATTGCAACAGGCTTTTCTTTACTTAGTTTTATTATTAGTTCTCTAAATTTTTCAGAAAATATTTCTGAGCTGTCAAAAATAACATTATTATCTTTAGCAATACTATTAAGTTCTTTCTCTATAGCTTCTTTCAAATCTAAAGAGTTATAGGGTAAATTTGCAAAACTGATCTTTATAACCGGAAACTTTTCCTCAAAATTCCACTTATTATATATCCAAGTTCCTTCAAAAAGTTCTTTATTTCCATTAAAGAGTTCTTTCATTGTATTTACTAGGAGAGATTTCCCAAATCTTCGTGGACGGGAAAGGAAGTAGTATTTTCCTGTTGAAATAAGTTTATTGATAGTTTTTGTTTTATCTACATAAACACAATTATCTCTTCTGAGTGTTGAGAGTTCTTGATATCCTAAGCCTAGTTTTTTCATGATAAAATCCTATCAAAATTATTTCTATAATATTCTTTTTCTATATTTGGTCTTGATGTATTAAGGTATCTCATTATTACTCCCAAAAATAGTTCTATTTCTATTTAAGTACAGTATAAGTCATTTTTAGTAAAAATAAAATTAATATGATTAATTTGATAGTTTTGCTCTTAGGGAAGCAGATAAGATCTTTTAAAGATCTAAATTTCCCCAAATATTATTACTCAAATCATGTTTTAAACAACTAACCCTAAATAAAAACACTACAAAAATTTCTAAATTTAGAATTGAACCTTTTTATAGTAATTCCATCTCTTCTACACTTGCTACTTCATAGCCTTTAACATTTCTATCATCTGAATCAAAAGCAACTCCAAGACAAATAATATCTCTTTCGTCATCCAAATATCGTTCATAATACTTTTTCTCTTTAATCTGTTTTAGAGCAGCCTTTGCATTACTCATCTTAAACTCCATTATATAAATATAATCTTTAGTTTTTACGACCGCATCAATTCGCCCATGATTGGTATTAACCTCCACATCAATCTGAACTCCTATAAACTTTAGAGCTAAATAAAGAACGGTATGGTAATAACTCTCTTTTTGATTGCTAGCAAGATTATTTGAAATATCTGCAAAAAGAACCCTAATACTTTTGATAAAATCTTCAATTTTATTTTTTTTGAGAGCAATCATTAACCTATTAACCGTATCAGAATATTTCAAATTATGAAGTCCGGCAAATTCCGCTCCCAAGAAAAGGTAGAGAGAAGATCTTACTTCCATATTGGGATAACCCATTTGAAACGAAACAAACTCCTCATCCCTAATATATTCTTTAATGGTTAAATATCCGGTTTGAAACAAAAGAACAGAGGTATCAATATTAGAAATTTCGTAAGAATCTAAAACGCTTCTAGAAATATTTATTTGATTATCATACTCTTTAACATCAATATCTTTTTCTTTAATTAGCTTGGTTAAAAATGTAGGAGTTCCGGATTTAAACCAAAAATTTTCAAATTCCAAAGAGTTAAAAAGATTTAAAACAGAATAAGGATTATAAACAAAATTTTTAGCATCCCAAGAGTATCCATTGTACCAAAATTTTATTCTTTCTAATAATCTTTTTCTATCCCAATTATACTCTTCTTCGAGTTCAATCAAATAATTTTCATAATTATCTATAATCTCCTCTTCTGTATATCCTGTAATATTAACATATTTTCTATTAATGGTAATATCTGTTAAATTATTAAGTTCTGAAAAAATTGAAACCCTACTAAATTTAGAAACTCCCGTGATAAACAAAAATCTAATATGAGCATCTAAATTTTTAAGGACAGAGTAGAAATTTTTCATAATTTGTCTATTCTTTTCCGCTGTGTCTCGTGATTTTTCATCAATATAATCTATAATTGGTTTATCGTACTCATCTATCAAAATTGCAACAGGATTTTTTTTGCTAAGTTTTATTATTAGTTCTTGAAATTTTTCTTTTACAGTTATAGTTTCAAGCTTAACTTTGTGATTTTTTGCTATATCCTCTAGATTTTCTCGAAGAACAATATCTAAGCCCCTATTTGCATAATCTAAACTCGCCATACAAATCTTAATTATAGGAAATGTTTCAGCAAAATTATATTTATCCTCTATCCAAGTATCTTTAAAAAGCTCTTTATTTCCTTGAAAAATTTCTTTAATAGTGTTTAGAAGTAAAGATTTTCCAAATCTTCTTGGGCGAGATAGGAAACAATAAGTTTCATTATTGATTAGTTCATAAATATACTCTGTTTTATCAACATAAACACAGTTTCTTTTTCTAAGCATTGATAACTCTTGAGTTCCAAGTCCAAGTTTTTTCATGATAATCTTCTCCTATTAGAATCATTTTATCTTATGTATAAAATAAAATAATTTTTTGTTAAAGGGAAAATAAAATTAGTTTGATAGTCTAAATTAGAGTATCAACTTTGATTCTTCTATAAGAGTTAGTAATAGTTTCATTGATTTTAGTCACCATCTTTAATAAGAGTGATATTTTTTAAAACCTACATATTAAATACAACAACTCCAATTACAATTATAAGTGTACTTAACAACTGATTTTTAGAAAAACTCTCTTTTAAAATAAAATAGGATAAAAAATTTACCACTACAAAGGTAAATGGTAAAAATATCACTCCATACTTTACATCTAAATATCTATAAACATATAAATTTAATAAAGTAACCACTAGCATAAGGAAATATCCTAGTATTGTAAACTTATTTAGATATATTGAAAGTTTTGAGTTTTGTTTGCTACTTCCTTTTTTTAGAAGTAGTTGGGCAAAACCTGTAAGCAAAACTCCAAGATAGCCTAAAATAATTAACATAAAATGAAAATTTGACCCAATCATTTCAACCTTTCCTTTATATTCCCTTCTTCTCCCGAACTTAGAAGAAGTAGAACACCTAATAAAATAATAATAGTACCAACTATATTATTTGTTGATATCGTTTCTCCATAGAAAAAGTATCCTGAAAAAAGTACAACGGGATAGATTAAAGACATAAACATATAGGAGTAGGAAAGTTTAAAATATTTTAAAGCTAATTGCCAAAATATAGCTTGGAGAAAAAGTAAGAAAAGAACTGATAAATAGTAAACATTTGTTGATACTTCATAGAGAGTATATTCTTCCATTGATATAGAAGCCTTTTTTCCAACTATAATAGCTAAAGATTGGAATAGAAAAGAGAGGAATATAAAGAGATATTTAAACATAATTTTTATTCTATAACTTTATAATACCAAAAAGATACAGAGTTGACCTTAAATCCATTTCTAATATAAAAGTTTTGAGCTTTAATGTTTGTTCCTTGGGTAGAAACGAATAATTTAGCAACATCATTCTCAATTAGTTTTTCCATTAGCATATTAATAAGAATTGAAGCAAATCCTTTATTACTAAATTTTGGATTAGAACCAACAAGTCCAATAGTGGCTATATCCTTTTCAATTTTAACAGTAATAAAAGAGCAAATATTTTTATCTTGACTTAAAACTAAACAGAAATCATCAAATGTTCCTAGTACCGCTTTTTTTATCCAGGTACTATAAAGTTTTTCTGAATCATGTTTAGAAAAAGGCTTATGATTATATCTTGATTTTTTATAAATTATCTTAGTGAAGTTTTGTAGAGTTTCAATATCACTAATATCAGCTTTTCTTATTCTTAGATTGGGATCTAATTTAATTTTTTGTTTTATACTTTTAGTTAAATTTTTATAAAAAGTAATATTTAATTCTACAAATTTAAAGTCAAGATATTCAAGCATTGATATTCTGTCTATATAGCTAATATCTACAGAAGATTGAATCAGATCAAACATATGTTCCTCTTCTACCTGGAATCTAGAAGAGGCATCAAAATCGCCAATTTTCATAGAAAAAAACTCAGAATCCCACACCAGTTTTTTAATCATTTAATCTTTCCTTTACAATATATAAAGGTCTCTTTTTTACTTGCTCAAAAATTTTACCAACATATATTCCCACTACACCAAGTGTCATTATTATAAGTCCTGAAAGTAGCCATACAGAAGCAATTAAACTAGACCAACCCTCTACAGGTGTTTTATAGATATAATATCTTAGTACAATATAAAACACATATATGAATGATAAAAAGGATATACTTATACCCATACTAACAATAATTTTAAGAGGCTTATCTGTAAAACTCAAAAAAGAATCAAGGGCTAATTTTAATAGTTTTCTAAATGTATAGCTTGTTTTTCCATGTTGACGAGAAGAATGTTTAACATCAATAGATACTCTTTTGAATCCAACGTACTGTACCATTACAGGGAAATATCTTATGGAATCATTTAAAGAGCATATACTATTTATCACTTTCCTACTATATATGCCAAAGTTTGCAATTTTCTCATCTTGCTTAGTTTCAGTTAAAAAACTAAGAGTTTTATAAAATATGAAAGAAGATACTTTTTTCAAGTAGCTATCATGTCTAATAGTTCGTTGACCTAATACAGAATCATAACCTTCCAAAGCCTTATTATACATCTTCTCTATCTCTTCCGGCTGATCTTGAAGATCTCCATCCATAACCACAACCCAGTTTCCCGAAGAGTAGTCTAAGCCTGCTGTAATAGCATAATGTTGACCAAAATTTCTTGAAAGGTTTATGCCAATAACTTTTTTATCTCTACTTACTAAATTATAAATTACACTCCAATCATTTTCCGGACTTGCATCGTTTACTAAAATTATTTCGAAAGAGGGTACTATTTTTTCTAAGGTATCAACAAGCCTTCTATAAAGTTCTTCCAAGCTTTGCTCACATTTATAGCAAGGAACTACTACAGATATTTCAGGATTATTATTTTTCATTGTTTTTTATTGAGAATTAAAGGTAATATTTCAATCTAGCTTATTTAAAATTATAACTACACCCACAAATAGATTATAATTAATAATTTTTTGTTTCACAAGATCAAATATTTAATAGCTTTACCAATTAGATTTAATCTATACAATCTTAACTAGAATCTACTGGAAATTCTTCGTCTTTAAGAGATTTTTAATTATCTATAGATGAAGTTTTATACTTTTTTGATGCAACCACAGTAAAACCACTAGCACAATTTTTTGCCAACTTGTTATGTTTTAAAATAATATCAAGAAACTTTACAGGAAATGTAATAACCATGAGAACTATATAAATTACAGAATAGAGAGGTCTATAACCAAATGATAGTACTACAGCAATATAATCTTGTAGTATCCAAAGTAACCCGGAAGTAGGCCCTCCTGCAGTGTAAAGATTTTCAATATTATATTCCTTAAATAAGATTTTCATACCCTCATATGTTCTTCTACTATAATCATAAGGACTTGCATGAAAGCCTTGCATAAAAGGGAAAAAACAGATAATCTTGCCTCCCGGTTTTAAGATTCTATAAAACTCTTTAACAACTTTTTCTGGGTTAGTCACATGCTCCAATACTGCTATATTTATTATATTATCCACACTATTATCTTTTATGGGAATATTATCAATATCACAACTCATATCTACATTATCATAAGGGAAAATATCTACATTTGAAACATTATCAGAAACATTACTGTTCCCACTTCCAAAATTTATAGACACTTTATTTATTCCATTAACATTTTCATCTATAAATTTTTTCAAATAATTATCGGGACAAACAGGGCTTATAACATTAATTAAAAAAGAGTATAATTTATGATACTTCTTAAAAAAATATTTTAACTTATCTAAGCTATCACTTATCTCAGATTCTTCAAAATATTTAAATAGTATCTTATTATTAGATATTTCTATCTTTGCCTTACACTCATTACAAGATATACTAGTCGGGTTTTCCGTAAAGGATCCCCCACACTTAGTACACTTCAATATTTCAATTTCAATATTTCTACCCATTATCAATTACCTTTTCTAATTTGAAAACTTGAAACATACTATTTTCAAAAACTAAATTATAACTCTTATCTTTCATCCAAAATCTCAAATAATCCTCTTTTCTTAAATATCCTAACCAAACTTTATCTTTTTTCTTATAACTTTCATCAGCTAAAGGCCAATTAGGATTTCTGGTAAATTTAGATGAAAAAACAATGTATACAGGTTTTTTCTTTTGGCTATTTTTATCAAACTCCTTTCTAAAAGATGTAAAAGTCAAGCAATCATGCCAAGGATTATTTGTTATACAATTAATTTCAGTTAAATAGTAAAACATAGGGATCCAACCTATAAAAACACCCGGTGTATTATTTCGTTCATAATTTTCTTTCTCAAAAAACCTTAGGAAATCATCTACAACTTCTACTCTTTGAGGAAAAGTGTGTATTCCATATAGTCCTTTTGCACTAAACATATTAATTAATAGCGACCTATCTGACAAATCTCTATGGGAATTATTATAGTTTTTAGGATTCAAAGATGAGAAAACTATAAAAGAGACTACTATTATTGTAAAATAGCTAAAATTAAGAGTAATATTTTTATTTACTGTATATTTTCTTTCATCTACAAGTATTGCTAAAGGTATTGAAAGTAGTAGTAAGGCTGACCCCGCTCTACAAATAATATTGAAAGAGAGTAGAGATCCCGGGAAAGAGAAAAGGGCAAGCATAGTTGTAACTATTATTAACTTTTTAACACCATCCTTAATACTATGCAGAATTAAAACATAAAACAGTGAAACCAAAATTAATATAGAAACTAGAAACTCTAAATTTATTTCAAGATTATAATGTGATAAAAAGTATATAAAAAATGTAGATATAAATGAAAAAACAGACCTAGTAACAATACCACTTATCTTTGAAGTAATAATCCAAAGGATTACTGTAAAAAAGAATATATACGGTATTGATCTATGTATTAGTTTCCATAAATTAGTAAAATAGATTTTAAATAGCTTAGATACAACATAATTATCATTTTCGGATTTATAAATAGGATCACACCTTAAGCTATCCTGTTTTAATGAGTCGGTTAAATAGAAAAAGGAATCAGAACTTATATTTCCAACAGATGAAGACTCTTTATCTTTTTTGAAATTAATAATTTGGTCATAAACTTTATGGTACTCATCACTTTTAATCTCTGGCTTACTTAAGTTTTCTTTTACATATGTAAAGTAAGGATTTATGCTATTTAATTGAAACATTATTAAAAAAGCTAAACCAAAACTTAAAAGATAACCCAAATAGATGTTTCCTAAGGTTTTAACAGGCTTTTTATTATTCTTAGAATCAAGAGCAAAAATAACAAGTGGCAAAATTAATATAGGTATATAATTAAATTTTAAAAATATACAAAATCCCCAAAAAAAGCCAGCTACAATTTCAGCTTTTATTTTAGAAGGGTACTTAAGAAAGAAATAGAAGCCAATAATGGAGAAAAGATATGGTAAATTATCATAATTAACTGAAAGATAGTAGTTGTACTGTATGAAAAAGAATATCATAAAGTAAAATATAAAAAAATGGGTTAATTTCTTGAAGTAGATTTCATATATTTTATAAGAAAACATTATTATCATTGAAACAACAATCACATAACCAACTCTTCCCCATAAAACAGAAGGAGTATTTATAATTTTTAACCATAATCCATATATAAAACTTGTACCAATTAGAAAATCACTATTTTCATAAGTTGTATTAGTCAGTAATCCCCATGCCTTTGATAGATGGAAACCTGTATCCGTAACATCAAATGTTTTAAAAATTCTTTGAAATGTATATACAATTGTTGTCACATAAAGTATAATTTTTCTATTTTTGTCTATAAACTCTTTGGGAGTAACTTTTGAAAAAGCAAATAAAAAAAATGGAATGGAGCCAAATATGTACAACAAGAACTCAATGTAAAAGAAAGAGTAATCACTATAGCCAAAATTGTTTAAAATTTTATCTTGGGATAGGGTTAAGAATTGTATTGGAGATTTAATTATCAAAACTAAAAAAACTATTATAAGCAATACGAGTTTGATGTATTTCATATATTTGACCTTTTTAAATAAAAAAAGCCAATCCGAGGATTGGCCTTATGTTAAAAACAGCTTTTGTTAGAATGCAGTACTCTGTGCAGATACGCCTGTACCTGATCTAGTAGGTGTAACAGTAATAACACCAGTTTGATTATCACCATTCAAGCTAACAGATATAGAGCTTATTTGAGCATTAGCCACACCTGTTGTCCAAGCTTTTAAACCTTGAACACTAGCTTCTGTAATATCTCCCTTTGAAGCAACTAAAGCAGCTGCTTCAGCAGCTACAGTTGCAGCCATATTTTGAGCAACTTGCATTGCTGCATCATCAATATATTTTTGATATGCAGGAACCGCTACAGCAGCCAGGATAGCTACGATCACAGCCACAACCATTACCTCAATTAAAGTAAAACCTTTTTTCATTTCTCTCTTCCTCCATTTTAAATTGTTGTTCGCCCAAAACGGGCACAGTTTACTTAAACAATCGCATAGGACTATGCAATCAATAATAATTATGACAAACTAGGAGTAAACTGCGTACTTAACTTTTTAAGTATACATTATATTACCCCCGACATAATTAATATCATATTTTTTTATACCCTTGTCAAGCTCTTTATTTTTACTTTTGGGAATACATTTTTCAGCTAAAATGGAAGTTGTGAAACTACTATAAATTATAAACACAATTCCTCTTTGTTATTTTTTATTTATTGTTTTTATTTTTAATAAAACTATTTAGATAGGATACAGTACTGTATTATACTTTAATCTAAAACACTTTTATGTTATAAGCAACTTATTATAGAATTTTTTTTAAATAAATTATACAAACATTCCTATTTTCATAACTAAAATTCCACTGTAGGTGATTTTCCTTCAAAATTCCTATTCCAGAACTAACCAAAGTTTTGCAATTTAACCTGAGTTCGATATAAAACAAATACCTATTTTATGTAATAATTAAAATTAGAAATATATCCTGTGTGTGTACCCTGAGGTTCTCGAAGGGTATAACTATATGATTATAGTTTTCGTTCCCTTCGAGAGCCTCAGGGTACTCTCTTTTCTATGGATATCTATACTTATTACATTAAATATTAGTTAAATGCTTATGTCGAACTCAGATTTTTTCAATAAATCCTAAATATCCGCAACACTAAAACCCATTTTAAGCAAACTATTTGACTTAACTATCTCCAAAAGTTTTTCATTATCTATATAGTTAAAATGTTTATTGGCATCTATAATGGAAGAGTTGTTTCTCTTCATATAAAATGAAAGTTCACTACTCTTTTTATACCCTATGTAAGGAACCAAAGCAGTAGCTATACCGGTTTTGTATAAAATATCCTCATTTCTACTCTCAATTGTTAAGCCCATAAAAATATTACTCTTTATTGTTGAAACAGAAGATATCATTAGATCAAGAGAGTTGAGTAAGGCATCCCCTATGATTGGAATATAGGGATTTAGTTCCAAGCACCCCTTAGCGGCAAGTTCTGAAATCATTGAATCGTTGGCAAAAACTTTAGCAGAACAACTTACAACATATTCAGGTATTACAGGGTTAACCTTACCCGGCATAATTGAGCTTCCGGTTTGTTTTTCAGGTATGGAAAGAGAGCTCTTTACAAGATCACTGCTTAAAAGTCTCAAATCAGAAACCATCTTTTCCAAATTCACCGAAAGTGATTTAAGTATAGCATGAACCTCGACAAAGGTATCTAAGTTGGATGTAGTATCACTCATATTTTCAGATCTTGAAAGAGGAAGATTCAGCTCGCTTTTAAGATTGTTGATAACCTCTAAAATAACAAATCTTGGAATGGCTAATCCCGTACCTATGGCTCCACCTCCCAAATTTAGAACCTTAATTCTTTCAAAACATTTTGAAACCCTCCACCAATCTCTTGAAAGGGCGTTGTTATAGGAAGAAAAGAGCTTTCCGTAAGATGTGGGAACAGCCTCCTGCATTTGGGTATGACCCATTCTCATTATATCCCTATACCTATTTTCAAGCTTTTCACCCTCAAATCTAAGATCGTTTATTCCACTCTCCAAAATTGAAAGTTTTCTCATTATAGCAATCTTTAATGCAGAGGGGATAACATCATTTGTCGATTGGAAAATATTTGCGTCATTTACGGGGTCAATCTTTTCATAATCACCATAATTAAACCCCAGAATCTCTAAAGATCTATTGGCAATAATCTCATTAACATTCATATTTATACTTGTACCGGCTCCACCGGAGATAGCAGGAACTATGAAATCATCAAAATATTTACCTAAGCTTATCTCTTCACTAGCCTGAATCATAGAGTTTAAACAACTATTGGACGGTATGGATATTTTAAGGTCTAAGTTGGGATATTTTTTATCAATGGCACTCTTAAACTTTAGAACGGTTCTGTAGAAACTTCTCTTCACATCACCAATTGCCCTGTACCAAGATATTGAAAATAGATGATTATTGGGGAAATTACTCTTTGCTCTAAGGGAGTGGATACCATATTTTCTATCCCTTTCTACCTCTAGCTCTCCTAAAAAATCTTTCTCAACCCTAAACTTCTCCATTATCATCACCTAAAATTAGTTCAACTTTTTCACTCTCTAAGCTCTCAACAGATCTTAGCTTCCTGTTTATCTGATTAACCCTTGTCGATCTCAAACTATCCAATGTTTTTTCAGCACTATTGAGCTGTCTGTAAGCTTTATCCAAAATATCCGTAAACTTGAGAAACTCTGATTTAACTGCTGAAAGCAACTCCCATACCTCGCTCGATCTCTTCTGTACTGCAACAGTTTTAAAACCCATTCTTAGACTATTTAAGAAAGCAGTTAGGGTTGTGGGCCCTGTAATAGATATTTTAAACCTTTTTTGAAGGTCCTCAACAACTCCCGGTATTGATAAAACCTCTCCGTATAAACTCTCTACAGGAAGAAACATTATAGCAAAATCTGTAGAGTGTGGAGGGTGGATATATTTAGAGCTTATATCTTTTGCCGAATTGTAGATAGAACTGATAAGCTCCTTATACCTCGACTCAATCTCCTCCTTATCTCCAACCTCTCTGGCTTCTAAAAGGAGATTATACTTATCTAAAGGGAATTTTGAATCTATTGGTAATAGAACACTCTTTTCATCATGACCGGGCATTACAATAGCAAACTCAACACTATTTCCGGAGAGGGGATCAATCTTACAATTGGATATATATTGATCGGGAGAAAAGATCTGTTCTAAGATAGCTCCCAATTGCAACTCCCCCAAAATACCTCTTGTTTTAACACCGGATAAAACCTTTTTAAGATCTCCTACCCCTCTGGCAAGGGTTTGCATCTCCCCCAGCCCCTTATGAACCTGTTCCAATCTACTACTAACTATATTAAAAGATTCTCCAAGTCTCTTCTCAAGAGTAGCATGGAGTTTATCATCTACTATGGATCTAATTTCATTAAGTTTTTCACTATTTCCTTTAGCAAGAGTTGAAAGCTGTTTTTCAACTGTTTCCAAAATATCTTTTTGATACTTTTCCGTTGACTCGTTCAGTAGCTTATATCTCTCCACTAAATCAAAAAAATTTACCTTTATAGCTTCCACAATTTTATTGTTTTGATTCTCACTTTTAAGAAAAAAGGATTCCGAAAAAAGATTAATATATTTGGAGATTTCACTACTTAATTTACCAATGGTTTCGGAAAAAGATCCCATTTGATTATCTATTTTTAAGTTGATACCTTTGTCTATTTCAGAGATTTTATTGTTAAGATAGAGCTTGGTATCATAAATATTTTCATTTAATTTTAAACTCTCCTCTAATAATCTCTTCATCCTATTCTCAATATCCTTTTCTAACTCTTTACTCTCTTTCCCTCTTCTAATAACCACAAAAACAAGAACAATGAGAACCAAAAAGATTAAAAGATTGAATGTTAATAACACTATTTCCATACTACTTTGCAATATCCAAAATCTCCTCTATACTATCCATAAAATAATCATATCCGTTATAATCTTCTCTACTTATCTTACCGTAACCTGTTCCCACTAAAACAGTGGTTAGCTTAGAGCTTTTACCCGCCTCAATATCTGAAACCTTATCACCAACAAAAAATGATCCCTCTCTCTCTATTCCATACTTTTTTATCATATCCTCAATAAGTTTATTTTTAGGTTTTCTACAATCACAAACCAAAGAGTACTCTTTAATTTTACCTTTGGGATGGTGAGGACAGTATAAGATCTCTTCAAACTCAAAGCCATGATTTTTTACTTCAGTTTTTATAAATGAATTAAGTTTTAAAAGATCCTTTTCTTTAAAGTAACCTCTAGCAATGCCACTCTGATTGGAGATTATAAAAAGTTTATAACCTCTCACAAACAACTCCTCTAAAGTTGATAAAACCCCCTTTTCAAATTGAAAATCCTCTATCTTATAGAGATAATCTTTCTCCTTATTTATAGTGCCGTCTCTATCCAAAAATATAGCTTTCATTACTTACCCCCTTTTAAATCCAGATTTCTATTTTGAGGAAAAATATTTAAAATATCAGCAAGCATTATAATAAGTTTTTTGTAGAACATAAAACAAATTTAGCTAAAAGATTTCAACTAAAAATATTACCCAAAAATATAGATTTTACCAACAATTTTAAACAATAATTACATATCAATTTCAATTTAACAAGAAAAAGAGAGAAAATTGATAATTTTATTTTGTTTATTGATCTTTCCTTTGTAATTTATATATAATGTGTATTACAAATAACAAAGTTTTTTGGTCTAATAATCATTAATTGGAGTGAACAATGGGAAAAGAGAAAAAAGATGAAGAAAAAAAATTTGAAGAGGAAAAAACGTTTGAAACAAAAATTGAGGAGAACGACTCTTTAGAGGAAGAGACTATTAAAGAAGAGTTTGAAAATTTGGAAGAAGAGCTATCTGATGAGCCTGAAAAGAAAGAATCTGAAGATATTCAAGAGGAGATAGTAGTAGGAATAAAAGAGGAAACCGAGGAAGAGAAAAAAATTGAGGAGGAAAAAGAGGATTCCTCAGATTGTGAGTTTGAAGAAAAAGAAAAAAGTTGGTTGGATAAAGTTAAAGAGTTTGAATTAGATACTAAAATAGGATTGGTATTAGCTATAATCATAGCCTTAGCTGCTCTTATCAATATTCAATGGATTAACTATACTTGGTGGCTAATGATACTATTAAGCGGTTTTGCTATTAGAAACCTTTACAAACAAAAAGTTGAACTTGAAGAAGAGAAGCCTTTTGAAGCGAGAGTATCAAATATAGCTTTTCTTGCTTTAATAGTTATTTTAATTATAAGAGACCTTATGATTACTTCAAGAATCTCTGAATTTATGGATATATTTAAAAGCTAATATGTTACCTCTTTTGACCTTTCTTACAATATTGGTTTTTTTAGAATCAAGCGAGGTATTTCAATCTTTTATTACTCAACCTATTTTTACCTCGCTTTTTTTTATAACCCTTGGTATGGAACCCGAAGTTGCACTGCTTCCTGCAATAATAGTTCAATTGTTTTTCCTTCCATCAACACAATCGGGAGCTTCACTGTATCCGGAGTATCCAACGGGATATTTTTTAACAATGTCGTCAATATTTATGATTTCAGAAAAATGTAATTTAGAGGAAATTCCCACTTTTTTCATTGTCTCAATAATACTTTCGGTATCCCTTTTATTTGCTACTATACTGTATTACAAGCGAAGATCTTCCGCCTACATAGTATCAAGACTTTCAAAAAAAAATATCTTCAAAGATTTCAAGAGTCTTTTAGGACTCAATCTACTTTTTTATATTTTTATATCAATGCCTCTTTCCTATGGATTGATAGTTCTTATATCAAATATTTTTTCACATCTTCAACTAAAAGATATAATATGGATATCCACTGCTCTTACTATAGCTGTATCTATGGGTATGATTGTTAATTATTATAAAAACAGAGAGTATAAGAAATTTATTATACTGGGTAATTTTTTAGGTTTAATATCAATTTGGTTTGTATAAAGATGAAACTGAACAACTACACAATTATATCTATAGTTATAAGATCAATGTTTATAAAGCTTTTCTACAACTATAAAACACTCTATGGTCAAGGTCTATGTTTCTGTTTACTTCCAAGCAGAAAGAATCTTAAGACGGAAATACAGCTGTTTTTTGAAAGACACAGTGATTTTTTTAATACAAATGATCATCTTTCAGGATTTGCAATAGGAACAATTATAAAGCTTGAAGAAGAGGGAAAATATCATCTTATAGCAAAGATAAAGAAGATATACTCAACTTCATTGGGTGCTATAGGGGATAATCTAATACATAAAACTATTAAGCCTATAGCTGTCCTAATACCTGTTAATATAGCATTATTCTTTAATTTAAAAACAAACTATATCTTCTATACATCTATAGCATTAATAATAACACTACTCATATTTTTTAATATATATATAAGAATATTCGGAATAATAAGCGGATATAAAAACGGCATAAGTTCCATAAAAATGTTTAAAGAAAATTTTTTAGCTAAGTTTACAAAATATTGTAACTACATCATCTACATTCTCATTGGTCTTTCACTTATAAACTTAATGAAATTGATACCAAATAATGAGGGTTACTCTATCTATCCACCATTAATGATATTTTTAATATTTTTTATATACATGTTTCAAAAACTAACATCTTATATAAAACTATCAATAATAGTTATAGTGATCTCAATAATGATATCCCTGTTTAGTAAATACTAACCCTTATTAAAAGTTGTACTTATCTCAACATGAGTTCAGTATTAAGGATCCACTAAAAACACCTTCTCTTTTTATATAGTATCTAATTAGGATCTACTAAACTTTCCCCATATTTAACAGCAGAGTTGAATGTACTAAAAATATTTTTTTCTCCTACCATTGAGATTATTCCACTCTTTCTAAAATCTTTTTCAACATTCTTGTTTATACCGGAAAAGATAACCAAGATTCCACTTTTATGAAGATTGTTTATTGTATCTTTCAAGTTATGAGTTCCGGTTTGATCTACAAAAGAGAGGTGTCTCATTCTTATAATTAAAATTTTTGACTGTAAACCAATCTCCTCTATAAGCTCGGAATATCTTCTCGCTGATCCAAAGAATAGAGGTCCGCTTATCTCATAAATAGAGATTTTTTTATCTATCTTTGAGTAATCATCAATTATATCTGTATCAATAAATCTATCAAGTTGTTTATCTGCAAGATCTGACATCCTTTTCATAAATAGTAGAGCTGAAAGAAGAACACCAACCTCTATTGCAACGGTTAAATCTACAAGTACAGTTAAAAAGAATGTTGAGAGTAGTATAATAATATCTGAAGTTGAACTTTTAAGTATAGCAACAAAAGATCTCCATTCACTCATGTTGTAGGAGATAACTATAAGAACACCCGCCAGAGATGACATTGGAATAAGCTTTGCCAACCCTCCAAGAAAAAGCATAATCAGAAGTAGCACAACAGCATGCACCATACCTGCAATAGGGGTTCTTCCTCCATTTTTTACATTGGTAGCCGTTCTTGCTATTGCTCCCGTTGCCGGAATACCGCCAAAGAAAGGGGTTACAATATTTGCAACTCCCTGTGCTATAAGTTCAGTATTTGATCTATGCTTACCACCTATCATACCATCGGAAACAACGGCTGAAAGTAGAGATTCAATACCTCCGAGTAAGGCAATGGTTATAGCAGGAGATATATAATGATGGAGTTTCGATAAGTCAAAATTTGGAACTACAAAACTTATTTCACTCGGTATATCTCCAAAAAATGATTCTATTGTAGATACGGGGAGATTGAATATTTTAACAATAATGGTTGATAGTATTATAGCCACAAATGATCCCGGTACCAGTTTTGAGATCTTTTTGAAATATATTGATATTAAAATGGTTAATATAGTTATTGCGAGAGCATAGATGTTTGTACTGTCTAGATTTGACAGATAAACAGACCATCTTTCTATAAATCCTGATGGAACCTTTTCTATGTTAAGTCCAAGTCCATCTTTTAGTTGAGTGGAAAATATTACCAGAGCTATACCCGATGTAAATCCCGTAATGAGAGGTTGTGGGAAAAACTTTAAAAGGGAACCTAATTTCATTAAACCCATAACAATAAGTATCACACCTGCAAGTATGGTAGAGATAATTAAACCATCAATACCGTACTGGTTTATTATTCCGTAAACTATAATAATAAATGCTCCGGTAGGTCCTCCAATCTGAACACGAGAACCTCCAAGAAAAGAGATTATAAATCCTGCTATAACTGCTGTTATTAAACCCTTTTCCGGAGATACCCCCGAAGCCACTGCAAATGCTATTGCTAAGGGAAGTGCCACAACACCTACAACAACTCCCGACAAAATATCTTTCGAAATCTGCTCTCTACTAATGCCACTTTTTAAAATAGTATAAAATTTTGGTTTAAATAAACTATTCATTTCTACACTCCCCCATCTAGGATTTTACCCCTCATAAACCTATAAGAGATAAATTTTAAATACTATAGAAACAATTAGGATCCAAACTCTTTTCTCTAAAAGATCCTATCTGTATTAAAACTCCTATCATATACTATCTTAAAGAAAATTTCAAGAGAAGTTTTATCTAAAATTTGGTTCTTTTATTGCAAATATAACACCTTATAAATTAGGATCTAATCTTAATAGATGAAACACTTTAAAAGTTCTGACAAAAAGAGAGCAAGATATCTATTACTTTTCATAGTTAATCTATTTATATATTAATTACTCTGTTACATATAGTATTTAAATCCTCATCATCGTGAGAAACTATT
The DNA here is from genome assembly GCA_002742935.1 of Candidatus Cloacimonadota bacterium. Taxonomy (GTDB): domain Bacteria; phylum UBA4055; class UBA4055; order UBA4055; family UBA4055. The sequence goes on from PDON01000060.1 coordinate 137,631, forward strand.
AGGCTTGTTATTTTAACTCTTTGTAAAATATTTTTTATTTCCAGACGCATTTTTTCTTTTATATCGCTATCTAATGCACTAAAGGGTTCATCAAACAATAAAATATCAGGCTCACAAATTAAAGCTCTCGAAACAGCAACTCTTTGCCTTTGCCCCTGACTCAATTCACTTGGATACCTATCTAAATAATCATCTATTTCAAATAATTTAGTCATCTCCATCATTTTCTCTTCTTTTTCAGATTTATTTAAATGTTTTACTCCAAATAAAATATTTTTTTTAACACTTAAATGTGGAAATAGAGCAAAATTTTGAAAAATAAAACCAACATTCCTCTTATATGCCGGCAATTTACTGACATCAATATTGTTTATAAAAATTTTTCCGGACTTAGTTTCTTCTAAGCCTGCAATTAATCTTAATAAGGTTGTTTTTCCGGAACCACTTCTTCCTTTAATTCCTACACACTCACCCATATCTATCGATAAATTTAATCTGTTTATAATTGGCTTTTTATCATATTTAAATGTTAAATTTTCTGTTCTTATCATTTACCAGTCCCCTTTCTAAGACAATTATACAAGCCATACATACAAAGATAATAATTATACTTGGAACATAAGCAACCTGTGGCATTTCATTAGCCATATAAGAGTAGATTTCCATTGAAATAGTTCTAAAGTTGAATGGGCTTAATGTAAAAGAGATTGTAAGTTCTTTAAATACATCTAAAATTACAAGTATAGCTATAAAAACAGTGGTTTTTGATAGAAAATATAAATCTATTTTAAAAAATGTCTTTATTGGATTTTGATTTAATGTCAACGATGCCTCAAAAATACTAGGGTGAATCTTTTTATATGTTTGCTCAAAGTTATTAAAAGCAATTGCCAGAAATTTAAGACTCATTCCAACAACTAAAACAATGATTGTTGAGGTTAAGATATACCCTTCAGAAGTAAAGTTTTTTATAAGAGGATTAATTAATAGATCCAAATTAAAACATAATGAATATACACCTAAACTTAAAATCATTGAAGGCATCATATATCCTAATGTAGCTATCAGAGAAAGTTTTTTTCTGGAAAATGGTTTAAGATATTTTAGCATAGAACTTAAAAACATTGCAATAATTATTATGACCAAAATAACCCATAAACTTAAAATAAGAGTTTGAATTGCAGCACCGGTAATATTGCTTTTGAAAAAATATTCATAATTTTTTAAAGCTCCTATTAAAATTCTTTGGAAAGGCAAAATAAATCCAATAGTAATTATAAGAGTATAAAAAGTATAAATCACAATATTAACACTCATACTTGCTTTTATTAACCTCCTTTCCGATAAGAGAGAGCTATCTAATTTTACCTTTTTATTTAAAAATTTTTCAAAACTTATTGCCATACCAATTATTAAAACTAATCCAAATGCTAATTTTGCTGAAGTAGATTGATCTGAACTCAATCTCCAAGCATCATTAAATGCTCTGGAAAGGGTTTGTACTCCAAAATATTCGCTTACCGCAAAATCTGAAAGACTTTCATAAATAACAAATAAAGATGATGAGAATAAAATAGTTTTTGTCAAAGGGAGTATAATTCTGTATAAAATTTGAAAATCTGATAAACGAAGCATTTTACCGGCTTCAATATACTCTTGCATATGTTTTTTTAGATAAGCATAGGTTGTTAAGTATACATAGGGATACAAAAAAATGACATAAATAAAAACAGTACTATTCATTGTAAAATCATTTTTAAATATTGTCTCTAAAAAGGGAATCCTATGGTAAAGATCTGAATATACATAAGCTCCAACATAAATAGGAATACTTAACGGTAATATAAAAAAAAGATTTATTATACTTTTAAACCTAAAAGAATAGAACGCCATAAAGTACGCCCCCAAAAAGCCAATTATTATACTAAAGAGACCAACTTTTAATATCAATTCAACGGTATTATAGATATAGTTGTTCAGTATCCTATTTTTTATGATAAAATCTAAATAACTGCTATTTGGCTCTAAAGCTAGTAGTAAAATATATAGATATGGCAGAAGCATAAATAAAACAGTTATTAAAGATAATATTTTTAAAGTTTTAAGAATATTTATATCTTTTAGCATTAAAAAATTCCTAAGCATAAGGATATTAGTAATATAATTTTATGATTACTTTCTTTTAGATCTATGGTTATTAAGTTTCACTAAATAAGATCTGCTTTTAGAAACTCATAAACATTGGATCAGTTAGAGAAGAAATGGTACCGAACTATGGTCAAAGCCTCCCCTTTTAACAAAAGTTATAAGGATAAATAAAATTTAAATTATGGTTCCATTGATTTTTTACCAAATAAACTGAAATTGTATTAAAAAAAGAAAATTCCCATAAGCCGGCAGTAGATGCCTATAAATACTAAGTGATGAACCAGATAAAAATTTGTTCTTTTTTAACAATCGAAAAAATAAAAAGTAAGATTTTTAAAAATCTTACTTTTTATTTTATATCCGTTTCAACTAATATCTCTAATTATCCCACTTCTCAATAGTCATAATTTCAACAGCTTTCTGATTATGCTCACCCAATTTACTAAGATCTATTTTTTGTTCGTTTAACTCAGTAATACCTTGCTTGTCTAACCATGATTTAAGCAAAGCTGACATTTTAGCATTTTTGTTTACAGGAAACTCATAATTAGTTGCAGAAAACACCTCTTGTTGAGGAACTTCCGATAAAAACTCCATAAGCTTTATAGCATTAGATTTGTGTGGAGCATTTTTTATTAAACCAATTCCACTAATGTTAACATGAACACCATTTTTATCTTCATTTGGAAAGTATATATCAACAACATCAGCAACACCAAAATATTTTGAATCAGGATTCTTGTCATTTACTAATTTTCCGTAGTAATAAGAGTTTGAAATTGCAATATCTCCCTTACCCTTTTTGATAGCCAAGGCCTGATCTCTATCATTTCCTTCAGGTTTACAAGCCATAGCGGAAACCAATTTATGAACCCATTCAGTAGCTTTTTCTTCTCCAAAAAGTTCAATAAATGATGCTACCAGAGACTGATTATATATGTTTGAAGAACTACGAATCAGAATCTTATTATTCCACCTGTTATTGTTCACTAAAGAGTTGTAGTCTAAGGAGTTTAAATCCTCTTTGGAAACACGCTCTTTTGAGTACAGCATAACTCTTGCTCTCTTTGTCAAGCCAAACCACTCATTATTTGAACCTCTATATTTTTCAGGAATATTAGAAGTTAAAACTTTACTTTCTACAGTCTCTAAAATTCCTGCTTTTGCAGCCTTTGCAAGATTTCCTGCATCCGCTGTTATAAAAAGATCCGCCTGAACATTGGCTCCTTGGCTTTTAATTTTTTCAATCAGAGCACCGGCTTTTTTTTCATTAACAACATTAACTTTAATACCTGTCTCTTTTTCAAACTTAGCGTATAGAGCATCATCACTCTTATAGTGTCTGGTTGTGTACAGGTTAACCTCTCCGGCTGACTTCTTTTCAGGTTTTACCGCTTTTTTTACTTTACTTTCCGAACTCTCGGAGCAAGCAGAAAATGTTAATAGCATGGCAAATGCTAATAAAAGTGACAACATTTTTTTGTTAAACATAAATAAACTCCCTTTTTTGTAAAAATAAAACAATCAACTTTAACAACATTCAATTTAACCTAATTTTCAAGATTAGTATTAATTTGAAATTCCCTGTTTTAAAATATCAAGATATTAAATAATTAAAACTTAATCTTTTTCAATAGATACTATTTATACCACCTACTTAATCGCTAGTGAATCTTAATATCAATTACAAGAAAAAGCAAATGTTTTTTATAAAAATTTGTAAAAAACTTAGTTTTATGTAAAAGTATAATCATATGATTGGTTCTCGAAGGGTATAACTTTATCTATCAGTCTGGGAAAAGTTTTAAGATTTTTGTCAAAATCTATAAACTTTTTATGGCATTTCTTTTGTAGCCAAA
>PDON01000080.1 GCA_002742935.1 Candidatus Cloacimonadota bacterium
TTTTTATCATTTTGGAAATAGGGTTTATTTTTGGTTAAAACATAATATAATGATATTATGGCTCTATTTCCAATTCTTTTTCATGAAATATGCGGGTTAATCTCAAATTAAAACATTATACTTTATTCATACTTCTCTTTTCTCTCTTTAACAGATTTCTTATACCCGATCTAATACCCCTTTTACTTATATCGTTTGTAATGAGTACTCCTATCAGTATTAGTATAATTCCTGCTATTTTTATGTTTGTAAAAGTTTCTGAAAATATTATATAGGAAAGAAACATTGCAAAAACAGGCTCTGTTAAATAAACAACTCCTGCAACAGAAGGGTTTACCTTTTTTTGAGCAACAAATTGTAGTGCGAAAGGGAGTAGAGTACACATAATTCCAAGCCATAGCATATTGAACATTGGTTCTATATGCATAAGCTGTTCAAAGTTATTTTGAGATCTTCCGGTAAAGTAAGTAAACAAAAAGTATATAAATGAAACTAGAAATGATATTAGAAATTGCATAAACGCAAGTCCGTAAATATTCTCTTTTTTAGTATAATGACTAATAAGGAAAATCTGAAAAGCAAAGGTAAATCCACATATTAGAGTTATAAGATCCCCCTTGTTTATAGAAAATGACCTTAAATCAGGAAAAGATAAAAAATATACTCCTATTATAGAGATTATAGCTGAAGCTATGATTTTACGGGGTATTTTTGTTTTCCAGAAAAGAAACTCTAACAGGGGAACATAGAGAACATAGGTTGCAGTTAAAAATGCTGAGTTTGATGCTGTAGTATATTGCAAACCTATGAACTGTATTAAGAGAGCTACTCCATTTACAGCTCCAATCATAGATCCTCTCTTAATGAGTGATTTGGTAAGTTTTAATTTTTTGAAGTATATCATTGAAAAAATTAGCAATGATAAAAGGAATCTCATTGAGGTTACAAATTCGGCAGAAAATAGATCTAATAGCATCTTGCCAAATATAAAAGAGGTTCCCCAAAGAAAGCTTATAAATAGTAGTATGATCATACAGTTCCCATTTTATAATTTTAAAAACATTTTAGCAAACGTAGGGATTTAAAGTATAAAAGGCAATTTTTAATTGGGATCTCCTGAAAAAAGGCTGAAAAGATGATATTTGATAGCTTGTGTAGATATATTTAAAGTAAAATGAAGTTTTTTAAGAGATACCTATCAGAAACTTTACAGTTTTCAGCAGATTCTAAATAATGAAATGAAAATTTCTTAAAAATAAGATTTTAGATAAAGTTATCTCTTCTATTCATATAGTGGTTTTAAAAAATAAACTAACTACACTGTTTTGGGTTAGTTAGAGTTTCTATATTTGGTTAAACTTTATTACATAAACAGATTTATCATAAAATATTAAGTTTATTTGAACTATAATTATTTATATTTTTTACCTTTATAAAGGTAGTAACTCAAAAGGAGAGATTTTATGGATAGAAACTATAGTGAAAGATTAAGGGACAGTTTAAAACTTGGAAGAGATTATGCTTTAAAAACGGGAAATAGATTAATATATCCTGAAAATGTACTTTCAGCTATTATTGGTTCAAACGGAGGAGGAGCATACTCAATATTAAAACAGTTAAAAGTTCCCATAACTTCTCTAATGATTGAAATTGAAAGGTCTGTAAAGAGACCCTATCCTGTTATTGATCTTAATAATCTGCCGTTTTCACATGAAACAGATGAAATTTTAAAGATTGCTTTTGATGAGAGTAAATCTAACGGTAGAACTGTTATTGGAACAGAACACTTTCTTCTTGCCTGTACAAAAGCATTTGAATATAAAATATCTTATACATTGAATAAATTTAATATAAATCAAGAAAATATAAATAAAAGTTTGAGATATATGAAAAAAGGGTGGGCTCCTAAAGAGGATATAAAAGAGGGAGATAAGGAGAATAGTATAGAAAATTTTTCAAGAGATCTTACCAAAGCTGCTAAAAATGATAAGCTTGATCCTGTTATAGGAAGGGAAAAAGAGATTGAGAGGGTTGTTCAGATACTTTCGAGGAGAAAGAAAAATAATCCTGTACTTATTGGAGAGCCCGGAACGGGAAAAACGGCAATAGTTGAGGGTCTTGCCATAAAGATAGTTCAGAAACAGGTTCCTCAAAACCTTTTGAGTAAGAGGGTTCTCTCTTTAGATATGGGTCTTCTTCTTTCGGGAACTAAATATAGAGGGCAGTTTGAAGAGAGGGTAAAAGCTATTCTTAAAGATGTTGAAACAGATCAAAATATAATCCTTTTTTTAGATGAGATCCATACAATGGTCGGTGCAGGATCAACCTCAGGCTCTATGGATGCTTCCAATATGTTTAAGCCGGCTCTTGCAAGAGGTGAACTTCAATGTATTGGTGCAACAACCTTAGATGAGTTTAGAGATTCTATAGAGAAAGATGGAGCTTTAGAGAGAAGATTCCAGAAAGTTGTTGTCGACCCACCATCAGAGGAGGAGACAAAGGATATTCTCCACGGTTTAAAGGATAGGTATGAAGCTCATCATAAGGTTAAGTATAGCGATGAGAGTATAGATTCCGCTGTTTATCTTTCAAATAGATATATTACAGATAGATTTTTACCGGATAAAGCTATTGATATTATAGATGAGGCAGGTGCAAAAAAGTTTCTTTCGGTAAAACAACCACCTAAGCTAAAGGAGATAGAGAAAGAGATCTATATTACAAATTTGGAGAAGAGTAAATTTGTAGAAGCTCAAGATTTTGAGAATGCGGCTTTAGAGAGAGATAAAGTAAATAGTTTAAAGCTGAAAAGAGATGAGCTTTTAAAGAGGTGGAATAGTAAAAATAGTAAGAAAGTCCATCTTGTTACCGAAGATGATATAAGGGATATTGTATCCATGATGACATCCATTCCCGTTAATAAATTAGCAGGTTCTGAAAATAGAAAGGTGTCAAATCTTGAAAAATCCCTTTCCAAAAAAATTATATCCCAAGAGGAAGCGATAAACTCAATAGCCAGAAGAGTTAAAAGAGCAAGAGCAGGATTTAATGATCCTAACAGACCCATAGGTTCATTTCTTTTTTTAGGTCCTACAGGTGTTGGTAAAACGGAAACGGCAAAAGTTTTGGCAGAAGAGCTTTTTTCAACAAAGGATTCTCTTATAAAGATTGATATGAGTGAATATCAAGAGAAGCACAATATAAGTAGGATGATAGGCTCTCCTCCGGGGTATGTAGGATATGGTGAGGGTGGAGATTTGAGCGAGAAGGTAAGAAGGAAACCCTACTCTGTCGTTCTTTTTGATGAGATAGAGAAAGCTCACCCCGATGTGTTTAATCTCTTACTTCAAGTTCTTGATGAGGGTGTGCTTACAGATGGAAACGGAAGAAAGATAGATTTTAAAAATACCATTATCATATTTACATCCAATCTGGGAACAGTTAAAGAATCCTCAAGTGAGAATATTGGATTTGGCGGTTCCATCTCCAATAAAGAGCAACAGAAAAAGCAGATGAGAGAGAGGATTAATAAAAAGCTGAAAGATTTCTTTAAGCCGGAGTTTTTAAATAGGGTTGATGATCTCATAATATTTAATCATTTGGATAGATTGGGGGCTAAAAAGATTTTGAGTTCATACTTGGAAAATACGAGTTCAAGGCTTGAGAGTAGAGGGATAAAAATAGTAGTAACACCAAAGGTTAAAGATTTTATATTGGATAAATATTTCACTAGTGAAGATGGTGCAAGACCGCTTAAAAGAGGGGTTGAACTAGAGCTTGAAGATAAAATTACCGATATGATTTTGGAAGGTTCCCTCTCTTTAGGTGAAACGGTTAATCTTGGTGTTAAGGGTGGTGATTTAAGTTGGATTGTAAAGAAATGATCAGAGTCTACTTAAAAAAGTTTAATTAGGAGTAATAAAATGAAAAATAGAGTACTATTCCTCTGTACGGGAAATTCCTGTAGAAGTCAAATGGCTGAAGGTTTTGGCAAAAAGATTTTAGGAGATAAGTTTGAGATCTACTCTGCCGGTGTTGAAACACATGGCTTAAATCCAAATGCAGTTAAGGTAATGAAAGAGTTAGAGATTGATATTACTGACCAAACCTCCGATAATGTTAAAAAATATCTAAACTGCGGGATTGATTTTGTTGTTACAGTCTGTGATAACGCTAAAGAGAGTTGTCCGGTGTTCCCGGAATCTACAAAGGTGGTTAGTGTAAGTTTTCAGGATCCTCCGGCTCTTGCAAAAGAGGTAGAAAAAAATGGAGGGAGTGAAGAGGATCAGTTAGATTGTTATAGAAGAGTGAGAGATGAGATTAAAAAATATGTAGAAAATTTACCTAATATTTTAAAATAGATAAACTATTCTTAAAATCTATTTTAAGAGATAGTAGTTATATGGAAGAATAAATGGTAAAACTGTTGGCTGAGGTTCTCTAAGCCGTTCTGATAATTGTACCCTTCGAGAGCCTCAGGGTACAGAGTTTTTCCAAAAATGAGATTTTTCCATTAGTTTTGCAATCTGCTGATAGATTAGCTATTTCTATATGATGAAATGAGGGAAATAAAATATAAACTGATACCATTTTTACAACTCTATCAAACCAAGTTAGTTCGGAAGATATATAATCCTTTTATTTAAGGTATACTGAAAAATGTAAAGCTAAATTATTTATTTTTATCTTGAGTATGATGTTAAAACATTAGATTATTCGAAATGAGATTCAACTAATAAAGGAAGTTGTTAATGCTAAAAATTGTAAATCTAAATAAACAGTATGATAAGAAACTTATTCTCAAAGATGTTTCTTTTGAGATAAATAGAGGAGAGATAGTTACTGTGTTAGGAGAAAATGGAGCAGGAAAAACAACAATTATTGATTGTATCTTGAAATTAGTTAAACCTAATAGCGGAAATATATTTTATGATGGTATAAATATTAATAAAATTAAAAATAAAAATTATTTTAAAAATATAGGGGTTCTTTTGGAGTCTAGTTCAAATGTTTATGATTTTCTTTCAGGTATACAAAACATAGAGTACTTTTGTGGCTTATCAAATATCAACCTAAAAAATAGAGAAAAGCTTGATCTTTATATTCATGAATTTAATATGAAGGATCATATGAATAAGAAAGTTGGAGCTTATTCTCGAGGTATGCAACAAAAGTTAGCATTAATCATTGCCCTAATGATGGAACCTAAAATACTACTTTTAGATGAACCAACCCTAGGATTAGATATTAGAAGTAAAATTTTAATGATAGATGTATTGAAAAATATTGTTTCAGATCAAAAAATAGGGATATTATTAACTACTCATCAAATGGATGTAGTACAGAAAATAGGAGGTAAAGTATTATTATTAAAAAACGGAAAAGTAGAAGCTTTTGATACAATAAGTTCACTTGCTAAAAATAGTGATAAATATAAAATTGTATATTATGATAAAAATAATAATTTAATTGAGTTGGAAGAGGAACTTAATTTTAATGAAATATATAGGAAGTATGCGGATTATAGTATACAAGAAATAAAAAAAGTTAGTGTTGACATTGAAAGAGTGGTTATGGAGAAGTTAGATGAATCTGTTTAAATGTGAGTTTAAAAAAACGCTATACGAAACATTAGTTTATTATCCTGATCTTATTGTTAGCTTTATTGTAACTGTAATATTATTTTTTCTTGTCATAAATACTGGAAATAATAAAGATACAATACTTTGCTCCTATGTTTTTTGGATTTTAGCTACTGGAGTTTTATCGGAATCATCAATAACAATATCAACAGAAAAACAGCTGGGAACTTTACAAAATCTTCTGATAAAGCCATATTCAATTCTATACATTATAATTACAAAAACTATTGTTTGGTTTATAATAAATCTTGTTAAGTCATTTTTTTTTATTGCTTTTTTAAGCTTATTTTATAACTTGAATATACTGTTGAAAGTTGAAACTATAGTTATTCTGATAATTATATGTTTTGGTATTTTAGGATTATCTTTGATATTATCTGCATTGACACTTATGTTTACAAAGGTTGCTTCTTTTATAACAATTATAAGCTATTTATTACTATTGCTTTCGGGGAGCATAATTTCAATACCTAATTTTTTGATATATACTAATCCATTATCGTATGGAACATATTTGGTTTCTCTTGTTATTTCAAATAATATTACATTGTACAACTTTTTTATTTTGCTTTTTATAAGTACCGTTTATTTCATTGTTGGAGTTGCTTTTTTTAAAGCCATTTTTAAGAAAAGTAAACAATTCAGTTGGACATACTAAGAAAAATATTCTTTATTTTTGGGTCTAGAAAATAAGTGTTATAAGAAATTTTATATATTTATGCAAATATTCTAGTTTTTTGAGATATTAACAAAAGGTTGTAGATTTTTAAAGAATCTTAAAACTTTCTTTCAAATTTGAAAACCTTTTTTCAGTAGATTCTACCTAAGCTCATCTAAACCCATAACTATAAAATCATCCACATTTCTATCCTCTTTACTAAAGGCTACTCCAACACAGATAACATCTCTATCGTCACTTAAATATTTCTCATAGTACTTTTTACTCTTTATCTGATCCATAGCAGATTTTGCACTGCTCATTTTAAATTCCATAATGTAAACAAAATTATCAGTCTCAACTACAGCATCAATTACACCATTATTTGTTTTCTGTTCAACCTTAATATTCGTTCCAATAAACATTAAAGCTAAATAGATAACAGTATGATAATAACTCTCATATTTTCCACTGGCTAAATTGTTCGGTATAGAAGCAAAAATCGATCTCAAAGTATCAATAAATAGCTCTATATCATTTGTTTTTAGAGAGTCTAATAAACTTTGGGACATTTGGGAAAAAATACCACTCTGAATATCTGAAAACTCAGCTCCTAAAAGTAAGTATAAAGATTTTCTTATCTCCATATTTGGATAGCCTAGCTTGTAGGATAGAGAAAAATCGTTTGTATCAACAATTTTTTCTTTAATAGTTAAATATCCTGCTTGAAAGAGTAGAACAGTTATATCAATATTATCTATTTCATAAGAATCTAAAGATGTTTCAGGAACTTTTATCATTTTATCATAATTTTTGATATTTATTCCATTCTCCTTAATCTTTTTTATTAAAAATGTAGCAGTACCAGATTTAAACCAAAAATTTTTAAACTCTCTATCATTTAGAAAACTTATCACAGAGTATGGATTATAAACAAAGGTTTCACCATCCCAAGAGTATCCATTGTACCATAACTTTATAAGATCCATAACTTTTTTTCTATCTACATGAAACTTATTTTGAATACTTTCTAAATACTCTCCGTAGTTATCCTCAATCTCTTTCTCTGTATAACCTACTATATTTGAGTAGTTTTCACCAATGGTTATATCAGTTAAATTATTAAGCTCACTAAAAAATGATACTCTACTAAACTTTGAAACCCCTGTTATAAAGAGTAGTTTTATATGTTTATCCAAATCTTTAACAACAGAGTAGAACTGTTTTAGGATCTCTCTATTTTTTTCAGCTGTTTTTATGTCAGTAATATAGTCAATAATTGGCTTGTCGTATTCATCTATCAAAATAGCAACAGGATTTTTTTTGCTTAAAGCTATTATTAATTCCTGAAATTTCTTTTTATATGTCTCAGACTTTAGCTCTATTTTATTTTTACCAGCTATCCTATCCAGCACTTCAGAAATCTCGTCTCCTAAATGATTATTTTCATAATCTAGATTTGTAAGAGCTATTTTTATAACCGGGAAACTTTCCTCAAAGTTCCACTTGTCATAAATCCAAGTATCTTTAAAGAGATCTTTGTTTCCGCTAAACAACTCATCCATCGTATTAACTAGTAAGGATTTGCCAAACCTTCTTGGTCGAGAGAGAAAACAGTATTTTTCATTTTCTATCAGATTTTTGATAATTTTTGTTTTATCAACATATACTCTATTGTGTTTTCTAAGTTCTGACAGCTCTTGTATTCCTAAGCCTAGCTTTTTCATAATCTTTCCTTTAAGAAAATAGATTCATATATATCCAATATAATTTTTAATATAGTATAATACCAAAAAAAAGAGAGAAAGCCTTAAAGATTATCCAATTTCTTAAAAATTCCTTTTTAAACTTTAAAACCTTTTCCAGATCCATATTAACGGAGTAAGAAATTATTGTTGAACAATTAACAATATTTATTTACAATGATATTAGTTAGCGTATGATATTTACCTAGTATCTTTATGGTTTTGATTCTGAGAATTTTATAATATCAAATTGTACCTACAATTAAAAGAGGGAGAGATCTTTGTACGGTAACTCTATAACTAATACTCTTGATTATGGTAAATTATCAATGAATGCATAATGGTAATATTTACGAATTAGAACCTTTATGAAAGAGTTATTGGGAGAAACAGTCTATGTTTACTATAAATAAAAAGATAATACTACGAAGAATATTCTTAAATCTAATAATAATAGCTATATTTTCATGTAGTAAGACTCCAGAATATACTCTAATAGAGGTTAAGGAGGGTTATAAGGTTGCTAATAATAGGAATATTCCAAGCGATCCAAATTATAATATAATTGTTAATGAAATTGGAGTTATAAAAAAAATATGGTTTCGTGAAACAAATGGAGGTCCAGCTAATTTTCTTAAAGTTAGTGATAAAGGAGATATTTTTGCTTACAATTATAAAACGAATAGGATAATTAAATACTCAGATAAAGGAGACTCTTTGCTCTCTTTTGGTGGATTGGGTTATGGACCTGGAGAGCTAAAAAATGTTAGCAATATCTATATTGAAAAAGATACACTTAAAGCGTATATGATAGATCAAAAGAAGTATAATCTTTACTCCCTTTCAGGAAAGTTTATATCATCAAAACCTTTTTATGATCTCAATGAAACACGACCTGTTTGGCTTAATGAGGATCAATTTAAGATATATGAATTTTCATACATTCCTCTTTCAGAAAACAGATATTTACGATTTCTGAACGGTTGGAATAAAACCCATTGGGGTGAGGAGTTTTCCCTGATAGAGAATAAAAAGAAAACTATCCTTAAAGATGGATTAAAAAAATTGTCTATGGATAAGTTTGCAATGGAATACCTAAAATATTCTATCAATAAAGATTTTATCTCCTATGCTGAAAACAGTAAAGATTACTTTAAAATTAATATTTTTGATAGAGAAGGTAGAAAAAAGCTAGTTATTAACAGATATTACAAAAAAGAGAGATATCCTCTTGCAGTTATTAAAGCAGCTCAAGCAATTAATCCCAATATTAAGGGATCCTCTTTTAAGTATATGCAAGCTATTTTTGATCTGAATCTTGATAAATACAATAGATACTGGGTCAGAACTCTAAAAGATAGATCTAGTCCAAGATTTTACAATAATTATGAAATTTATGATGATAAAGGAAAGTACTTAAATAAGATAGATTTTGGAGAACAACTAAATTTTTCAACTATATATTTTATATTTTTTGAAAAAGATAAGATGTTTGTATATGGAAAAATTACTGAGGAGGAGGATAGTGAACTACATATATACAACTATTAGATATGTGATTCTGTTTAGATTTTTTTTCATCCATAAAGATAAAAATAGTTTTAACTTCTTTTTTCATGTTTTTTTTAGATCAATAATGGTTTGGATTGTTTCATTAGTACTTCTTTTAATAGTAGATTATTTTAGAGATTATCTGTTTTATTCTATCCATCTTTTTATATACTACTACCTAATTTATCTGCTATTTTTAAGTTCAATAATACCTCTATCTTATACTTTCAATATTTACTGTAAAAATAGTTTCTATATAAGAAAACTGGTAATGATATTACTTAGTAGTATGTTAATGTATGGAACCTACTTTATAATTTCGTAGTAATGCTAACCTCATTCCTTCATTACAAACAATATGATGCAAAAGATTGCGGACCTATTGCTCTTAGAATAACCTTTAAATAGTGTCTACTGAAAATTAGAAATGATATAAAAACCGTGCAGTTTGTATAAGAAAAAGAAAAGTTTTCTTATTACTGGAGTGAAATGTCATCAACTTAATAGAAAATTTTTATTTTATTGTATATGTTATTTGTATTAATCATGAAAATACCATTTATGTTATTATTTAGTTCACAAAAATATAATGTGTTTTCTGATCAGTTAACATCAAAAAATACTTTTTCTATGTTGAACTCAGGTTCAATAAACTTATATTATCCTTTTTAATCATACAGTAATTAAAGAAACTATTTTCTAATGGCAAAATCCGACTATTTTTTATGACCTAAAATCTTTCCCTCTTCATTTTCAAACCTTTTATGCTTAGAAGAGCCTATAAGTTGTGCTCCATATATGCCGGAGTGACCCGAAAACATATATGCCGTAACAGTTGAAATTGCTATATATACTCCTGATTCTACTCCAAACAGTTCTATTCCCATAACTGTACAAGCTATTGGGGTGTTTGTTGCACCTGCAAAAACTCCTACAAAGCCAATACCAGCCAATAGTGGTAGAGGTAGAGGTATAATCCAAATAAGAGCGTTTCCCAAAGTTGCTCCTACAAAGAATAGAGGTGTTACCTCTCCACCTTTGAATCCTGCACCAAGAGTAAATGTTGTGAGCAGTAGTTTTATTAAAAAACTGTACGGCTCAAGTGTGTTATTAAAAGATTCCACTATTGTAGGAACTCCCAATCCTATATATTCGGTAGTACCGCTAATAAAAACTATGATAGCTATAATAACACCACCGATTGCCGGTCTCAAAGGAGGATACTTTATCTTTAAAAATTGATTTCCAAAAAAATGTGATGACTCTGAAAATAAAAGTGATACAACTCCAAATATAATACCTGATACTATAACCCATATTAAGTTTTCTATTCCAAGTTCGGGAACAAATGGTATTGAATAGTTTGTATGTTCTGTTAAGTGCCAGAGATGAGTAGTATATTCTGCTATGGCAGCAGAGATGAAGGAGGGAAGAATAGCTTCATATTTAATTCTTCCAATAATCAAAACCTCTAAACCAAAAATAGCTCCTGCCAGGGGAGTTCCAAATATAGAAGCAAATCCGCTACTAATACCTACTATAAGGAGTATCCTTCTATCCTCAGAGTCAATCTTGAAAAATCTACTAAACTGATCGGCAATAGCACCTCCCATTTGAACAGCTGTACCCTCTCTACCTGCTGAACCCCCAAAAAGATGGGTTATAATAGTTCCTAATAGAACAAGTGGAGCCATTCTGAAAGGAATCCTTTTCTCCGGTGAGTGACTCTCCTCAATTAATTGATTATTACCCTTTACGACACTCTGACCAAAGTAGTGGTAGAGTAAACCAACTCCAAAACCTCCAACAGGTAAAAGAGAGATTATCCAAATATTCGATTCCCTAAAGTTTGTTACCAGCTCCAGAGAGTATAGAAAAAAAGCTGAACCTGTTCCTGCCAATATCCCAATAATTGCTGAAAGGAAAAACCATTTAATTAAAAATTTAAATTGATCAACATGTATAAACTTTGAGTGGTTATTTGAAAAGAAAAATTTAAGTTTTGTCATTCTTTCCCTTTATTAAGTTTAACTTTTAATGGGCAGGCTTTAACTTGAAACTTCTCAATTTAAGCTTCATAAAAAATATTTTCTCCGCCCCTTACTTGAGGTTAAGGATTAAAATTTAACAATAAAGATATCATTTTACAATGGTATTTAATTTAAACTCTTTTATTGTAATTTTGTTAAAATCAGATTACAAAATTTAGTAGATACAGATCATGTTAGTATCAACTTTTCAACGCTTATATTTAGCCTTCTATAATTTTTCTCATTTTTTTACAATAAACATTTGACATTTTGGGAAAAGGTTGTTACATTAAGCCCGCTTCTTTGATGAGGCTGTTGATTTAACGATCATTGACATAGATATAGAGAAAAGGAAAAAGAAATTTGTGAGTTGA
>PDON01000081.1 GCA_002742935.1 Candidatus Cloacimonadota bacterium
TGAAGTAAAGCTGACTGAACAGGAAACAAAAGAGGTTTTCTATGAGAAACTAACCTTTTTATATCTCGAAATGCCTAAATTTATGAAAACAGAAGCAGAGCTAGAAACAAAGTTTGATAAATGGTTATATGTTTTAAAAAACTTACCGAGATTGGAACGAATCCCTTCAAAATTAAAGGAGAAGGTTTTTAAAAAACTTTTTAAAACAGCAGAGATAGCAAAACTAAAACCAGAAAAGTATAAACAGTATGAAGCAAGTTTAAACTCTTATAGAGATCTTTTTAATATAAAAAAAAAATACCTATCTTGAAAAAGGGTTCAAGAAGGGGATGGAGAAAGGTATTGAGAAAGGTATAGAAAAAGGCATTGAGAAAGAAAAACTAGATACCGCAAAAAAGATGTTAAAAAAGGGATTAGAAATCTCTCTCATTAGTGAATTAACAGGTTTAGCTGAAAAAGATATTAGAAAATTAAAAGATTAAATTTAAATATATAACTATCTTTAATCAAAATAATGTAAAATAGTCATCTCCCCCTATTTCTTATCCACTTCAATACTCAACTCATCATTGGATAGTTTCAACTCCTCTAACCCCATAGATTTTAACATAATATTTTTACCCAATAGATCTTTATCTATACTATTACCACTAATCTCAACATCCTTACAACTTTCTAAAAGGAAACTATACTTATGAGGATGCCAAGGCTTATAATCATAGCTACGAGTAATTGTATTATTCTTAAAACTTAATCCTTCTACTGATTTTGCATATAGAATAGGATAATCTGATGGATTAAAACTATTATTCTCAATCCTTATATTTCTATGGTAAGGTATTTGTGGATCTGGATTTGGAATCTCCGGATATATACTTATCACTCCATTACAAAATTGATATGCTGATGAGTTACAAGGTGTTCTAAACTCATTATTTCTAATAATAAGATCCCTTATAGGTCCACTCTCATACCAAAAGTTTGCATCCCCTGCAATTAAAATAGCTGATCCACTCGTTTCAAAAATATTATTTTCTATCAACACTTTTCCTGCTGTTGTAATAAGATAACCTCTTGCTCTACTGCTACCGACAAAACAGTTTTTTATAGTAACATTTGGAGTTAGACTCATATTTTCAAGAGAGTATTTATTAGGTTCAATATTAGGGAGTTTATCTTTAAATCTTATGGTAAAATTGTCGGTATCAAGTTCAGAAAAACTATCAACACCCCCTCTACCTCTTGTAAGCATATTTTTCTTCTCTACAAATCCAATAGTATCCCCTTTTTTTGCCCAAATAAGAGCTGTACTCATAGCGTGAGCATAAGTACACTTTAGGGTGTAATCATCTATCTTTTCAGTAACAGGAGCATAGGTTCCATGAATATTGATAGGATCATCCATTAAACCTTGAGCATTACACTCATCAATAAAAATATCCCCTTTACACCCCATAAAATGGAGTCCATCATCATGACTACTCAAATATCTATTTTTTTTAGGATTAGGTATCATATTAACCCTTTTCATATCGATATTTTCACAATATTGAGAGAGTATTCCTAAGCCTGAGGTGTGGTATACATCTATATTTTCCAGCTCTATGTTTTTACTGTGAAATAGGAAGATCCCTGCATGATCCCTGGCTCCATATCTCATAACCCAATGGTTCCCAACATCCGGAGTTTTTGTAAAATTACCCTCTATCAACACCAATCCGGGTTCTACTTCGCTATATTTTATATTTGAAAAATCTCCATTAACAGATCCATGATCACCTGTATGTGGTGGAATTATGTGGTTTTTATCAAACTCAATTAACCATGAAGCTCCGGAGATCTGCCACTCCTCTTTCCAACTATCAGAAGCAAAGGTTAGC
This sequence comes from Candidatus Cloacimonadota bacterium, assembly GCA_002742935.1. Lineage (GTDB taxonomy): Bacteria > UBA4055 > UBA4055 > UBA4055 > UBA4055. The sequence goes on from PDON01000081.1 coordinate 1,881, forward strand.
CCCTTGCTATGAACAGTGTAAGGAAATTGCCCTTTATCGATCTTAATAAGAATATGTGTTGAGTCTGCCTCAATAATCTCAGATTCTGCAGTAAGTGGATTATCCCAATCTATATTTACATTTTTGATCTTTATATTGCTACAATTATCCACTGTAAATGGTTGAATATGATCGTGATAGATGAAATCAGAACCCTTGGCATCTATGGTAATATTTCTCTTTCTCTCAAGAAATATTGCAAGCCTTTTAGGATTTATATCGTAGGTGTTTGTCTCATAATAGTTTTTTAGATAGTTTGAATCAGGGTAGAAGTCATATCTACCTTTAGGGAAGATGATAGTTGTAGGTTTATCCTCTAAATTCTCAATAATTTTATTTATCTTTGAGGTGATACACTCCTTTGTGTTAGGTATAATCCCATAATCGCTTACATTTATAATATTTGTATCTAATTCTGAATTATAGCCGGTAGTTAGGCAAGCAAATAGTAGGGTTATCAAGGTTTTTTTCATCTTTTTCTCTTGGGTTTTGTTTTTAGGAAAGAATAATTACTATTATATAAAGATTTTAGAATTAATATAAACAAACGAAATAATAGAAACCTTATTCTAGTGTTAAAGGTAATCAATATTCTTTATTAGTTACTATTTAAAACTCTATCTATTTTATACCGTATTATTCGATTTTGTAAAAAATATAAAAATTTCTACCCTCTATTTAACCACAACAAAAGTTTTCTTCCCACTAACAGAAGATTTTGTTTTAATTATGTAGTGATAGGAACCTGAAGGTAGCTGATCTGTTTCTATTACAATAGATGAAAAACTATCATCTACCAAAAAGTTTCTTACCTCTATCCCATTAGAGTTAAATATTTTCATCTCACCTTTAGTTTCACCTTCGGGTAGGTGGTAGTTTAATAGTATATTTCCATTACTAGGGTTTGGGAATGGGTTTTCCAGCCTTATACTCTCCTTTACCAAATTTTGATCAATCTCTGTCTCTGAAACAAGATCACCCGGAAGGGAGTAGAGTTTAGATCTATACTCTCCATCATCATATATCCAAGATACCATCTTAGGACCATCTTCACTATCTGTAACAGAAACAAAGTTAACTTTAGGCATTGAAAGTATTACAGAACCGGATTCTGATACAATGTTTGTGTGATATTTTAAAATATTTCCATTTTTAAAATATGTAACAGCAAAACTTAGATCAACACTACTGGTAAATACTCCTTCTGAAAGAAGATAGACATTTTGTACTTCCATATCTAACTCGACAGGTATAGAAACAGATTTATAATATGACCCATCACTATTTAATATTTCTAAACTATTGTCATATACATGGTAAAACTTAACTCCTGAATATTTAAGATATGAAAAAAACAGCTTATTCTCTTCAATCTCTCTCTCTTCAATAATTTGAGAATATCCAATAGTAATAAATATAAAAATAAGAAATATATTTTTCATAATTATCTCCCCCAAAAGACCCTCTTAAAATTCAGATATATTTTCATAATTATTTCTACTCCTGATTAAGCCCTCATCTATAAGATTTTTTTCAAGCTCTCTACTATCCGCAGATTTTGATAAAGCTTCATCAACAGATACTAGATTACTCTTAACAAGCTCTCTAAAACTTCTGTTCATTAAACAATTTCCATACTTTGTACCTGTCTCCATAATAGATGCAATTTGAAAGTTTTTACCTTCTCTTATAAGATTTGAAACTGCAGTATTTACAACTAAAATTTCATAAGCGGCAACTCTTCCGCCACCTATTTTTTTACATAACATCTGACTCACAACACCAATTAAAGCATCCGAAAGCATCATCTTTATCTGCTCCTGTTGTGTTGTAGGGAATTGATCAATAAGTCTATCTACAGTACCTATAGCTGTATTAGTATGGAGAGTTCCCATAACTAAATGTCCTGTTGCTGCCATCTCAATAGCAATTGCAGTTGTTTCTAAATCTCTCATCTCACCCACAAGAACAACATCGGGATCTTCTCGAAGAGCAGCCCTAAGTGCAGAAGTGAAAGACTCTGTATGTGTATTAATTTCTCTCTGGTTAACCAGTGATTTTTTATTTGGATGAACAAACTCTACAGGATCTTCAATTGTAATTATATGTTTCTTGTAATTTTTATTTATATAATCTACCATAGCTGCCAGGGTTGTAGACTTACCGCTACCGGTAGGTCCTGTTACCAAAATTAGACCTTTGGGATTTTTAAGAAGATCTATAACAGCCTTAGGAATGTTTAATTTTTCAGCAGGAATAATATTTGAAGGTATTTGTCTAAAAACTGCTCCAATTCCTCTATGATCTCTAAAGATATTACCTCTAAATCGAGCTAAACCATTAATCTCAAAACCAAAATCAGTATCATTTCTTTCTTTAAACTCTTCAATATTTCTTTCTGGAGTAACATATGTTAAACCTTTCATAAGAAGTTCTGACTCTATTTTCTCATACTCATTAAGAATATTAATATCACCATCAATCCTCATTACAGGATACTCTTCTGAACTCAAATGGAGATCCGAAGCACCCCTTTCTACCATGTTTTTCAATAATTTTTCTACATCTATGTAATCTTTACCTTCAGAAAATAGAGACTTTTTTTCAATCTCTTGAACCGGCTCTTCCTCTTCCAACATACCAGTATCTTTATTATCATAACAATTATCATTGAGATTAACTTCATTAAAAGAAAGAATATCATCTTTTAAAATCTCGAACTTCAGGAAATCTATACTTGAGGTGAAAAGAAGATTTTTACCTTTATGCTCAAAAACTTCATTCTCCTTTATAAAACCGTAACACTCATTTTTAAGTAAATCTATATCTTTTTGGGAAATAACTTTTTTAGAGATAAACTTTTCTCTACCTCTCAATATCATATATGTCGGCTTACCACTTTCAACAACAATCGCATCACCTGAAAATTTTATAAGAACATCTAAAAGTTTTTCTATATTGTTCATACTCCTGTTACCTTTTCAATTTTCTTTAAATTAAAATAAGCTGCTCTTCCAAAGTACTTTAACTCAATAAATCTTTTTGCACTGTTGAAGTAATCAATTGGTCTTGATCTAAACATAGATAGACCTACCTCCGGAAGAGTAACATCTAAAAACAAGTTATCACCAAAATGAATTATAAAATCCTTATCATTACTTTCATCAATATCTTCAGTATCAATCAACCCTAACATATCATCCTTGCTTAAAATGGAAAACTCTTCATTTTCTAGATTTAATGTTGGAATAAAATCTTTATCAGAGTCAAGAAACTCCAATATACTCTCTTCCCCTTTTTGTGTTGATGAGAATTTGTTTAGAAATATTTTACATTTTTCAAAAACTATTCTCTTGTTTCTTAAAACAGCAATCTCAACTATTTTCTCTATTTTTTTTATGTTTATTTCCATATCTATCTCCGTCTATTATTATATATAAAGATAAATTTAAACAGTTAAAATTCAATTAGCCAAAGACTATTTTAACATAAATTTTTACATAAAGAGAAGAAATATCTGTTTTACAAAGTTAATAATGCCTAAATTCTAAAACAATTATCCCCAATATCATATTAAACAATAATATACTCTTTTTCAACTACAAATATTTTTTTTATGTATGGCAAAGTTGTAGCATCCTAGTGCTATAGATTTAGATGTACTGAAACTTTTAAAACCTATGGGTATAACCTTATTATTGTTGTAAAAAGTATACTTATCGCTATTTGGAACCTTTATACTTTTAGGTTTCGCGGAAAGAAATTTTTCTCTTTCTATAGGATCTTCATAGTTTACAGCTTTTATCTCCATTCTATCAACACCATCACAATTAGAGCTTGAAAACTTATTGTTTAAAGCCTTAATAATAGGATCTATCAAAAGGTCTTTTGCATTGGAGATACCTCCTCCAATAACTACCGGAGAATCCAGAAGTGTTAAACTATTTGCCAGAATATTACCAACCTCATTACCAAAAATATTAAATGTTTCAACAGCTGCATCTCTATACTCACTATATTCAGTTCTAGCATATTCAGAAATAATCTTAGGAGAAAGTTCACTCTTATCAGAACCTGAAAGTTCCTTAAAAATATTTATTAGACCTCTCTTACTTATAACCTCTTCACAGCTTCTGTTTGGATAGTAGTACGATCTCATTCTATTTATTTCACCTCCGGCACTATTGGAGCCAAAAAGAACCTTACCCTCCAAAACTATACCTCCTCCAAAGCCTGTTCCAAGCGTTACACCAAGTAGATTTGAGTATTTAAGATTAGATCCATTTTTTTCCAAATCACTATTTACCCTGCTTAAAAATCCATAATTAAACTCTCCCAAGGCAAACATATCTCCATCATTATTTATGTATGTAGGAACATTGAAACTATTCTCTATAATTGAAGCCAGAGGAACCCCACCTCTAAAATATGGAAGATTTTCAAGATTACCAATAACACCATTTTTATAATCAGCAGGACCGGGAAAACAGAAACTTATAGCATCTATTTTACTATTTAAAGTTGATTTAACCTTTTCAAATCCACTAATTATTTTATCTATTAGAGTATCTAAACTATTTGATTTTGTTTCTAAGATTGTACTATTTTTACCTACAATACCATTATCAACATAGTTAAATACAAGATTTGTTCCTCCTGCATCTAGCGTTAGAATTAACATATATTTTATCTCCCTAACAATAAAACTTTTTTAATTTGACTTAAAGTAGTAAAATAAGTTATAATCTAGTTAGTTAAAATAAAAATATTATGGGTAAAAATTTTGGTACATAAATTATATAAAAAAATATCAATCCTCTTAATTCTAATAGTTTTAACCAACCTTTTTGGTGAGGAAAAAATAGTTTTAAAAGTTTTTGAACTACCTGAAAGCAGAAATACAGATCCATACACAAAAGCTGAGATAGCTGTTCATGAAGAGTTTAAAAGAAGGTATCCCCATATTGAGCTAAAACCATTTTCAGGTATAGAGATTGAGGGTATGAGTATGGATGCAGCTCCTCTTCTTGCTATTGCCGGTGGTGTAGCTCCGGATATACTTTATGTTAACTTCAGACAATCCGATACATATATACGAAATGGATTTTTATACCCATTGGATGAATATTTAGACAAGATTGATTCTCTATCTATAGATCTAAGAGTTCCGGATCCTGTTTGGCCCGTTATAAAAAGGGAGGGAAAGAATAGAAAAGTATCTACATGGGCACTTCCTTACGAGACTTTAGTCAGGGTACTTATGTGGAGAAAGGATCTTTTCTTAAAGGTTGGATTGGATCCTAATAAGCCTCCTAAGGATTGGGATCAGCTTATGGAGTACGCTAAGAGACTGAGCATTCCTGAAGATATGACCTACGGAATTGCTCTGGCTTCAGGACCTCAAGCTGCTTACGATTGGATGACATATCTATGGAGTGCCGGAGGTGATGCTGTAACATTCAATAAAGAAACAGGTGAGTGGTTGGCATCCTTTGATGATGAAGCAGCTATTACCGCAATGGATTTCTATGTTAATCTTATTACGACAAAGTGGAAAGACTCTTCCGGAAAATCACAAGAAGGTTTTGCTATTCGTGAAGGTGATTGGGGAACTATGTGGAAAGAGGGTAAGGTTGGAATGCGAATGGACTATATGAATGAGAAGAGTCTGGGCGGAAACCTTGATCCAAATCTTTATGGAGTATCCTCCCCTCCTTTGGGACCAACCGGTTTACGGGGTTCTGAACTCAATTGTAGAATGATGGGTATCTTTTCCGGTGCAGGAATCATTAATAATGGTGGTTTGGGAGACAGAGATCCTAAAAAAGTTAGAGATGCCGCTTGGAAATATATATGGTTTATGGATAGCGAGGATGCAAGAAAAATCAGAACTCGTGTAATGATTGAATCGGGATTTGGTAAAATGCAGAACCCTATCTATTTGAAAAGATATGGCTATGAAGAGTATCTTAAATATACGCCTAAGGAGTGGATAAATACCTTTGAGGAAGCTCTTTCAAATGGAAAACCCGAACCTTATGGTAAAAACTGTCAAAAAGTCTATGAATATATGACCTACCCACTAGATGAATGTATATCTCTTGCAGAGAAAGGGAAGCTCGGGGATACTGAAGAGAAGAGAAGAGAGAACATTGGTAAAATTTTAAAGGGTAGTGTTGAAAGAACCAATGAGAAGATGATAGGAAAGATCTCTAAAGAGGAGAGAACAGGTAGAAATAGGATAGCTGTTATTGTGGCTATGGCTATCATTATGGTTTTTGTGGTATCATTCTATAAAGTTTGGAAGATCTTTACTCCGGAAAATAAAGGTTTGGGTAAAAAGAGAAGCGGTAAAACAGTTTTCTATGGATCACTAATGATCTTTCCTGCACTGGCTTCAATCCTTCTATGGAAGTATGTTCCAATGTTTATGGGGTCTACTATGGCATTCCAAGACTACAATCTTGTAGGTAAGTCAACATGGATTGGTTTACAAAACTTTGCAGATGTTCTTTACGATCCTATTTGGTGGGCTTCACTTGGTAGAACTTTATACTATATGGCTCTTTCATTAAGTTTAGGATTTATACCTCCGATTCTATTAGCTATTCTTTTACAAGAGGTATCGAGAGGAAAACTGATATATAGAGTGATCTACTATCTACCTGCTGTTATTAGTGGTGTAATTGTTATCTACTTATGGAAACTCCTCTACGATTCCTCAGATGCAGGAGGTTTGAATCAGATATTGCTCTATCTGGGTTTTGAGAAGAGTAAATGGATAAAAGATGAGGATATTGCAATGATTTGTACCATTATACCATCTATTTGGGCAGGTGTTGGACCGGGTTGTCTTATATATTTAGCCGCACTCAAAGGTATACCTGATGATATATATGAAGCTGCAGATATTGATGGAGCCTCATTTTTACAAAAGGTTAGACATATTGTTTTCCCAAGTCTAAAATCATTATTGATAATACAGTTTATAGCAGCCTTTATAGCAGCTTCACAACAGAGTGATTTTATACTTGTAATGACTTTTGGAGGTCCTAATGAAGCAACAAAAGTTGCAGATCTTCTAATCTTTGAGAAAGCTTACCTATATCTAAACTTTGGAATTGCAACAACAATGGCATGGATGTTAGGTATGCTTCTAATGGGATTTACGGTTATTCAACTTAAAAAACTTTCAAATATGGAGTTTAAGGTTAATAAGTAGAGATTTAAACTATACCCTTAGGTTCTCGAAGGGTAGTTTTGACTAGAAAATTTTGCTCCTCAATATCCTTAGGATGTAGAGAAGCAATTATTAGTAATTAAGGGAAAGGTGATAAGATGCCTATAATAGGTAAGGTTGGACAGAAAAGTTTTAAGGTAAGATTTTTAAATATATCAATACATACCATATTACTGGTAGGATCAATAACAATGATCTACCCATTTCTTATGATGATTTCAGCATCCTTCAAATCAGAGGTAGATAGTACTAATTTTTCCTTAATTCCAAAATTTTTCTACAATGATCAAGTACTTTATAAAAAATATATTGAATCAAGACTAAACGAACAATCCAATCAACTTATTGAAAGATATAAAAACAGATATATTGCTTTTAGCCATATTAATAGTGTCCCAAAAGCTGATTCTTTATCATACTCAATACTAAAAGAGTATATAGCTTTATCTAAAAACAGGTATTCATTATTTGATTTTGCTGTTTCAGAGCAATTTGCAAGAGGTGTTTACCCTAAAAATGAGAGATTATTTAGAGAAAAAGTTAAAAGCGTAACGGGATCCAATCTTGATGATTTTAATAAAACATTTTCAGCAAATGCTAAAATCTGGAAAGATGTTAGAATGGAGGAGAAAGATATACTTGCCAGAAGTTTCAATGGAAAGTATGATGGATTCCAAAAATTTTATCTTCAATTTAGAGATTCCCTACCTATAGATGAGAGGGTATATCTCTCTATTGACGGAAATTTTTTAACTAATGAACTATTACCATTTTATCAAAACAATCTCAAAGCTTTAAATAGAGAACTGGAAACTGACTATCCAAGTTTTGGTGATATTGTTCTATCAAAAACACTGCCCCAAGGGAAAATATCCAAACATTGGATCTCCTATGTAAAAAAGAGATTAAACTTTAATCACATAGGTATTTTAAGTACCGGATTTAAATCATACATAAAATTTTTGAAGGATAAATATCAAAACATATCACTTTTAAATAAAACTTGGGGAAAAGAGTATGAAAATTTTGATTCCATAGATCCCAACGAAGAGAAGAGTGATGGTTCTGCACAGATGGAGGATTATGGATTTTTTATAGAAAACATATCTAATCCAAAAGATTTGTATATAAAAAGTTTTGAGATTGATTATAGAGAGTATTTAAAGGAAAAGTTTAACACCTTAGATAGTTACTACAATAGTATACATTCAGGATACTCCTCTTTTAATGAGATAGATTTAGATAGTAACTTCCCTTCATACAATGTAAAGAAAGGTGATCTGTGGCAAGAGTTTGTATTATCAGGAAAGGATAGATATAGTATAAATATATTACCAATATCTCAAACTGATTATGTAAAGTTTCTAAAAGATAAAAAAGGATATACCTTAGAGAGTTTAAATTCAGACTATAATAAAAAATATGATAGTTGGCTAAATATCTACCCTTCAAAAAATCGTCCTAAAAATAGTTTTGAAAGAGCGGACTGGGAGGAGTTTCTAGAAGTAGTAAACCCTAAATTTTTAACCATTAATGGCAAATCCCACAATAAAGATTATGTAAATTTCTTAAAGGGTAAATATGAAACTATTGAGGATTTGAACAAAGATTTAGGTTATAAAAAAAGTAGGTTTGAAGATTTAAAAATTGATTACTTAAACTATGACTATATGTTATTTAAAGAGCATAGGGATGGGATTTTCTCTGAGATGCTTGCCAGAAACTATATAATGGTTTTAGATGTTATGCTTTACAATGGTAGAGCTATCTACAATACTATAATCTATTGTCTTTTAGCAATCTTTACAGCACTTTTAGTCAACCCTCTGGCAGCTTATGCAATGAGTAGATTCAAATTTAGATCAAACTATAAGATTATACTTATACTAATGCTTACAATGGCATTTCCACCAATGGTTATGGGTATTCCAAATTTCTTACTTCTAAAAAATATGAATCTATTAAATACTTTCTGGGCACTCATACTTCCGGCAGCCGCAGATGGTTACTTTATCTTTCTTTTAAAAGGATTTTTTGATTCATTACCAAAAGAACTATTTGAATCTGCAACCATTGACGGAGCTAGTGAAACAAGGATTTTCTTTCAGATTGCTATGGCACTCTCCAAACCTATTATGGCAGTAATTGCATTGGGTGCTTTTAATGGGGCTTACAGAAATTTTATGTTCGCTTTCCTTGTGTGTCAAGATAATAGTATGTGGACTATGATGGTTCATATATATCAACTTATACAAAAATCATCTTCGGGAGTTGGTTTTGCAGCCTTAGTAATAGCCTCAATACCTACATTCTTGGTATTTGTGTTCTTCCAAAATATCATTATAAAGGGTATAGTGGTACCTACAGAGAAGTAGAAAAGGTTAGAGGTTTTTTTAAGGGTACGGAAGTTGTACCCTTATAACCAATGTTGACTTTAAGCTTTTAGGTAAGTAAGTGAAAACGAAGGTTGTCGCTTTTCTTTTTTTGATTACAAAAGAGATGCTATAAAAAGTCAAAGTTTCTCGAAAGTCCGTAAAACCTTATCTAAACTTTTTCCTGTCTTCCGAACAAGAAAAATCTTAAAATAGCAACTTCCAAATAATATGTAAGATAGTTATTTTTATATTTGCTTTTGGGTGTTAAA
>PDON01000025.1 GCA_002742935.1 Candidatus Cloacimonadota bacterium
AAAAAAAATAGAAAGAAAATATTTAAAGAGACATTTAACAAAAGAGGAAAAGGAAAATCTAGTTGTAATGTCAATGGGTAAAAAAAATGGAAATTTTGGCGAAAAAAGATCAATAGATTATAAGAAGGCAATTGAGGAACTATATATTGATAAATACGGTAATTTATTAGTATGTAGAGAGTCTAAAGATCAATTTCTTGTTTTTGATGTTTTTAAAGAAGATAGTTTTGTGGAAAAAGTAAAACTATTCTCTTTAAATAGAGATGATTTGATATTATTCGCTAACGATAAGATTTATTCACTAAATAAAGAGAAATTAACTTTATCTGTTTTTTCATACTGAATAGGCTCTGATTAAAAAAGAGAGCAGGGCTTTATGCCACATTTTGCTTCTTTTTCAGATAAAAAATTTTCCAAAAACTCAGACTTTCGAGAAGCGAGCAGTACAAGGAATTGATTTTTTATGCGATTTGACCCTATAACTACTAGGTAATCCATTGCAGAAAAAATCGATGACGAAGTAATGCGAAGCTTATCGGAAGTCTGAAAAATCTACCAATTTTTCTTAACCTTTGCTCTTTCAACCTTAATCATCTTTTTCTTTATCTTCTCTTGAGTGTCCTTCTCTTTTTTCTTCATAGCGTTTAGCATTCTTTCAGCTTCCTCTTTACTCATCTGCTTCTTCTCTCTTTTTTGCTGCTGCTGTTTGTTATCCTTTTTCTGATCTTTATTCTGCTTATTTTTCTTGTCTTGGTTTTGCTGTTGATCATCCTTTTTCTGCTGTTGATCTTTTTGATCATTCTGCTTGTTCTGATCTTGGCTGTCCTTATTTTCCTGATCTTTCTTATCTTGATCTTTGTTCTGATCTTGATTTTGTTGTTGCTGCTGCTGTTGTTGTTTCTTTAGCTTTCTAACTATCTCATAGTTTATGGCAGCCTCCCTATTTTCAGGATTAAGTTTTAAAGCATCTTTGTAATAGTTCATGGCTTCATCAAGTTTCTGCTGTTCTACTAAACTATTACCAATGTTGTACTTAATATCCGATTGGAAATTTGGGTCTTTACTGCTAAGGGCTTCTCCGTAGCTATTTAAAGCTTCATCAAACTTTTTCTGTTTTAGTAGTGCATTTCCTAAATTATAGTTAAGATCAGATCTTTTTTTATTACTCTTTAATGCTTTTCTATAGTACTCTTCAGCTTTATCATATTTAGCTTTATTGTAGTTTTTTTCACCTTCATTGGCATCAAAGTATGATATGGAAAATCCTAGTGAATATATTGAAAGAAGTAGAACTATATATCTCATTATTTCTCCTTTCTCGCTTTATTTAAGAGTGATTCAATAAGTAATATAATAAGAGCTATCAGTATAAATACCTGAAACCTACTCTCAAAATCTTCAAATATCTTTGTAGAGTACTCCCTTTTTTCAAACTCAGAGATCTCCTTAAATATCTCATCAAGCTCACTATCTCCTGCCGAAGCCCTGTAAAATTGACCATCACTTTCAAGTGCCACTTTCTGTAGTGTAAGCTCATTTAGCTTTGTTATAACTGTTTCTCCGTTTTCATCTTTTAAGAAGCCACCTTTGTAGGGTATAGGTACTCCGAGAGTTGATCCTATACCTATGGTAAATATAACTATATTGTTCTCTTTTGCTTCAGCTATTGCCTCTTCAAGACCTTGTTCGTGATCCTCTCCATCAGAGATTACAATTAGTAGTTTCCTCTTCTTATCCTTTTGATCAAAAGCTGAAATTGATGTTTTTACAGCTTCGGATATAGATGTTCCATTTTGGGGTAACAGATTAGGTTTAAGTATATCCAAAAACATTCTCATTGCACCGTAATCTGTAGTTAGAGGGCATTGAATAAATGCTTTTGAGGTGAAACCTACTAATCCCACTCTGTCCCCTTTTAATCTTTCAATAAACCTTTTAATCTCATATTTGGTTTTCATTAGCCTGTTTGGAGTAATATCCTCTGCAAGCATAGATCTTGAAAGATCAACTGCTAAAATAATGTCTATACCCTCTCTCTTTGCTTCAACCTGCTTTGTTCCTATTTGAGGATTGACAAGAGCAATGGTTAAAAATATTAGAGCCGTAACAAGTAGAGAAGATTTAATATTTCTCTTTCTTTTTGAAGAGCTATACCCCAACTTTTCAACCATATTATTTGAGAATATAGATCTTAGCTTACTTCTGAAAGATCGTCTTCCAACATATGTAATTAAAGCTATTGGTATTATTATAAATAGTAGGTTAAAGTACCAAACATATTCGTATCTTATCATATCCATATATTAAAATCCCTCTTTTTACAGAAATCTTAGATACTTCTTCTAAAGTATGTTCTATCCAAAATAAATGATAACAGAAGAAGAATTATACCCGGAATCAAAAAATCTCTAAACTTTTCTGTATAGGTTTTATAGAAATTTGTTTTAATTTTATTTTTCTCCAAACCATCTATCTCATCATAAATCTTTTCCAATTTCTCTATATTGGTAGCTCTGTAAAACTTACCTCCGGTTGTTTCGGCAATTTCAGAAAGCATCTTCTCATCAATCTTAAAATCAAGCTCCCTAATAATATCTTTACCAAAAAAATCTTTTCCGTAAGGATACTTGGCTCTCTTTTTTCCAATCCCAATTGTGTAGATTCTTACATCAATAGCTGCAGCCGCTTCAGCAGCAGTTTCAGGATCTATTTCACCCTTATTATTCTCGCCGTCCGTTAGAAGTATAACAACTTTTGATTTAGATTTAGACTCTCTCAATCTGTTTACAGAGTTCGCAAGAGCAGTACCAATGGCTGTTCCATCCTCAATCTGCTCCATTTTAACTTTTGAAAGGAGTTCTTGGAGAATTCCATAATCTGTTGTAAGTGGGCATTGGGTATAAGACTCTCCGGCAAATATTACAAGACCTATCCTATCATTTTTTCTTCCCTTTATAAAATTTAGGGCAACATCAATAGCTGCTCTAAACCTATTAGGCGAGAAATCCATTGCTTTCATAGAAGTTGAAACATCTAAAGTTAAGATTATATCAATACCTTCAGTTGTAGTTTCTCTGTTTTCAATAGATGATCTTGGTCTTGCCAACGCAACAATGATTAGAGCTATGGCAAGTAGTTTAAAAAGGGTAGGTAAAAAATAGAATCTTGATCTAAGGGTTGGTTTTACACCCTCAAGCAATCTAAAATCTGAAACCCTAAAATATGCCGTCTTTCTCTTTTTTACTATAAAGGTAAAGATAATAGGGATTAAAAATAGTAGATATAGGTAGGTAGGATCTGCAAACTCCATATTTCCCATTATTTCTCCTTCTCTATAGTATCATTTTTTGTTTTATCAATAAACTTTTCAGCTTCTCCAACAAACTTTTGAAGATCCTCTGCAAGAGGTATATGTTTTGCAAACTTTACAAGATCCGTTAGATTTAGAAGATCCTCCAGTTTTGATATAAGGTTTTTATCAAGAGTGTTATTCATTCTTTCCAAGATATCTGAAGTTGGTATCTCAGCTGCATTAAACTTGTATCTGGCTTCCAAATACTCACGAATAAGGATTGAGATCTCTACTGAGAACTCCTTAAACTCTCCCTTACTCAAAAGATTTTTTCTTTCCAGATTTCTTAACTTCTCAAGTGCAACTATGTGAGCAGGAATAATCTTAACCTTTTTTACAGGTTTTATGGATCCTGTTTTTCTCTTCTTAACAAGTAGATAAATAATGATAATCGTTAAGATAATTCCACCAATTATCGACCCTATAATAAGCTTCTCATTTTTACTTAACTCATAACCTTTTACACCTTTAATGGGTAGTATAGATTTTAGAGAATCAAAGGGTATATCTATCTTATTACCTAAACTGTCTTTGGTTGTAACAGATCCTGTTTTTAGGATAGAAAGAACCTCAATCTTTAAAGAGTCCGATTTTAAAATTTCACTTCCACTTTTTCCCTTAATCTCTACATGTACAGGACCAAAGTAATATTCGCCGGGTTCTTCAAATGTTGTATAGTTATGTTCCCACACCTCTAAAACATTACCATTTGTAATCTTTTTTTCCAGAAGTTTAGAGTTTACTCTTTCAAACTTACCAAAGGTTTCACCCTCATAATCGGGGTAGTATATTTGGCTGTTTTCAGGATAGTTGATGGTTGTTTTTATCTTTAACCTTTCTCCAATGATAAGCTTATCCCTATTCCCGTCAATCTCAATAGATGCTGAAAAAAGGTATGTAGCAAATAGAAGTAGTATTATAAAATATTTCACGACCTACTCCTACTTTTGAAAAATGTCATCAACGGTTTTATGTATGAACTATTGATATCAATAATCACCTTGTCAACCTTATTTTTATTAAAAAGTTTCTCTTTCTTTAAATTGTGGTTTTTAATGTTATTTCTAAATGTTTCTCTATTCTTTCTAGATTTAAGATCGACAATTAAAGTTTTACCACTCTCATTGTCGTAAAGCTCAATAAATCCCAATTTATCAAGATTTTCCTCTGCCTTATCACTTAAATCTATTCCCACAAGATCATGTCTATTGGAAACAATTTGAAGCTCCTTCTCATACTCTGAGCTTAAAAAATCTGAAATTAAAAATGCTGAACATCTTTTTTTCTGCACCCTATTGAGATACTCCAAAGCTCCACCAATATCTGTTCCGTGACTCTCCTCCTTATGGTAGATTAGCTCTCTTATAATTCTAAACACATGAGCTTTACCCTTTTTGGGAGGTACAAATTTTTCAATCTTATCAGAGAATAGAATAAGACCAACTTTGTCGTTGTTCTTTATAGCAGAAAAAGCTAAAACAGCCGCAATCTCTGTAGCAATTTCCCGTCTAAAAGTTTTATCGGAACCAAAAGATCCACTACCGGAAATATCAACCAAAAGCATTAAAACAAGCTCTCTTTCCTCCTCAAAAACCTTAATAAAAGGGGCTTTCATTCTGGCACTTACATTCCAATCTATGGTTCTTACATCATCGCCGTAGCTATACTCTCTAACTTCGGAAAAGTTCATACCACGACCTTTAAAACGGCTATGGTATTCTCCACTAAAATGTTGGTTAACTATCCCACGGGTTTTTATCTCTATAGCCTTAACCCGTTTGAGAATATCTTTCTCGTTTATACTCATAAGAATCTCCTATGGTATTTCAATAGAATCAAACACTTTAGAGATAATATCTTCAGAGTTTATCTCTTCTGCTTCCGCTTCATAGGTTATTCCAACTCTATGTCTCATAACATCTTTACCAATAGATCTAATATCTTCAGGAGTAACAAAACCTCTTCTCTTTAGGAAAGCTTGAGCCTTAGCAGCTTTAATAAGATTGATTGATGCCCTTGGAGATGCTCCATACTCAATGTATGACTTGTAATCCTCCATACCATATTTTTCAGGGAATCTTGTAGCGTTTACAATATCTATAATATACTTTTCAATCTTCTCATCAACATAGATCTCTTTTACAAGCTCTCTAACCTCTTTAATTTCAGCCGGAGTGATTACACAATCAATCTCTTTGGAACTATCCATTGAAACTCTTCTCATAATCTCAAGCTCTTCTGAAGGGTTAGGGTATGTAATTTTTATCTTTAGCATAAATCTATCAACCTGTGCTTCAGGTAGCGGATATGTACCCTCCTGCTCAATAGGGTTTTGTGTTGCCAATACTAAAAATGGTTCATCAAGCTTATATGTATTCTCTCCAATGGTTACTTGCTTCTCTTGCATAGCCTCCAAAAGTGCTGCTTGAACCTTAGCAGGGGATCTATTAATCTCATCTGCCAAGATTATATTTGAGAAAATAGGACCTTTTTTTGTTTCAAAATTACCACTGTTTTGGTTGTAGATCATAGTACCTATAAGATCAGCAGGAAGTAGATCCGGAGTAAACTGGATTCTTCTAAACTCACTATTTATTGTAGATGATAACGCCTTTACTGTCTCGGTCTTAGCAAGCCCCGGAACACCCTCTAAAAGAACATGACCACCGGTAAACAAACCGATGAGTAATCGCTCAACCATATATTTTTGACCAATAATCTTTTTGCCTATTTCAGTGGATAAAAGATCTAAAAACTTACTTTTCTGTTCCACCTTTTCCGTTATAGCTCTAATATCACTACTCATTTTTATCCCCATTTTTTTTCATTTTTTACCATATTTTTTTTTAGTAGTTCCAAATAAAATCTACTATATTTTTATAAAATTATCTATTTGGAGTTTGAAACCAATTTCCTATTACTTATCTCTATAAATGAGTTCTGCTTTTAAAATTGGTTTTGCCTTGAAGTGTTGGTTTATAGCTTGTCAGATTTTTATACAATTTGAAAGTCAAATTTCCTAACTTTATTTATTGACAATACTTCTTCTAGGGCTTACTATGTGGTAGTATTCTTTTTGATATTTTAAACTAAAAATATGTTTGGTAGGATCAATGACTTCGGTATTTAAGATTCAAAATAAGCTTGAGTATTTTACAAAGGTTGGTGAAAAGAAAAAAGTTGCTTCCGTAACGCTTGATTTGACTCAAAATTGCAATTCAGGATGTTTGTTTTGTTTTAAGGAGAATAATAAAAAGAAAGAAAATGAATTAGGTACAAATGATGTTTATAAAATTATAGATAAGTTATATAGAGATGGTTGCTACATGCTACAGATTACAGGTGGTGAGCCATTTATTAGATCTGATATTTTTGACATAATCAGATATGCGAAAAAAAAGCATTTTTTTGTAATGGTAAATACGAATGGATCTTTACTGAATAAGGAAAAGATAAAAGAGCTGTCTTTAATTAAACCCGATACTATAATTTTCAGTATGCACTCAGTAGTTGAAAAGACATATAAGAAGATTATGAAGTGTAATGTTAGCCTAAGCAAGATTATTGAGAATATTATTGCAGTTAAAAATGTTGGGATAAATGTTCATTTAAATGCAGTTCTTACAAAATACAATATTGATGAATTTTCAAATTTAAAAAAATTTTGGGAAAGATATGGAATAGAATCAATTAGAGGTGAATTTGCAAATTCATCACATAATGAATCTAATTTGACTGATAGTTTTTATCCCAGTAAGGAACAATTATTTAATTATTTTAAATTAACCAAAATGCCTTTGCCGAATTTTAATTATGATAAGAATAAAAGATTATGTGGTGCTGGAATCAATGGATTTCATATTAATTCTGATGGAAAAGTTGTACCATGCTTATCATTGAATGTGGAAATAGGTGATATTAGAGTAGATTCCTTGAGTAAAATAATGAACCATCATTTTATGGAGAAGTTAAGAAATATTAGAATTCAAAATTTAGAAAAGTGTGATAGATGTGGAAATCAAAAATATTGCAAAATTTGCGTTGGAGAGAATTATATGGAAAATAAAACATTGTTTAAAAGCTCTAAATTAAGCTGTTTGAAGGCTAATATGTATTCAGATTATTTTAAAGTTATTAGCGGATTTATTAAAAATGGATAAAGATATAGTTGTTATTCCAACATGGGTATCGTATAGAGAAATAGGCAATGTTTATTATATTTCAAATTCAAGTTTAGATAAGGAATATAAATTTGAAGGTAGTTCTTATATAATATGGAGCTATATTGTAAAGTTTGAGTTAGCTTCACTGGAAAACCTTATAAGTTATCTTTTGCTGAAATTAGAAAAAGAAGTTATTAATTTTGACTACATGAAGATTAATCAGGAAGTTAATGATTTTGTACAATTATTACGCAAGGAAAACTTGATTAAACTTGCAAATTAAAAACAAAATAAGGAGGGAATGATGGAATGGTCAACACCCAGTGTAGAAGAACAAGAAGGAATAGTTATGAATGGAGGATTCCATTCGTGGGCTCATTGTGGAACATGTAGCATGATTAAATGTGATAGTTGTCGAGATTCTGCTACTAATCCAGAATTAGAAGGATCGAACCCTTCTAATTAAATAGAATAATTTATTCTACAGAGTTCTTACATGCAATAGGTATAGTTATACTACCTATTGCATGTTTTTGATATTTATTCAGGGAAGTTTTGTATTTATGAATAATTTTGCTTTAAAATATATAATAAAGTACAAATATAGTTTATTAATTGTACTTGTATTGATGTTAACAGGTACAATATTGCATATGCTTATTCCCCTTATATATAGTAGTATCATAAACGAATTAAATAATAAAGACAGTTATATTAATCTTGTTAAGTTAGCAACATTTTATTTTTTAATCTCTTCGTTACTAGATGTACTATATACAGGTCAGATCTATTTTCATAATCGTACAGGTTCACTAATTGCATTCAGTATTAGACAAGATCTTCTTAAACATATTCAAAATTTACCTATGGGTTACTTTTATAATAATAAACAGGGGGATTTATTAACCAGATTAACATCTGATGTGAATTTGTTGGAATCATTTATTACTAAAAATTCTGTAACTATTATGGCATCATTTATTCAAGTTTTAATTACTTTGAGTATGTTATTTTATTTAAACTATAAACTTGCATTTATCTCTCTTCTATTTATACCTATAACTCAACTCTTACTAAATATGTCTAATAAAAAGATTTCAAAATTCACTAATATTGAGAAAGAAAATCTCTCAAAATTAAACTCAATACTTCATGAAATTTTGAATAATATGTATATCCTTAAATTATTTAATGGTACAAAAAAGAGTATAATTAAAACAATTAATCCAACTAGAAATCTTATTAAATCTAGATTGAAATCTGATCTTTTTTCGGGAATAGCAGGGAGTTCTGCTAATATTTCCAGTTCATTTTCAGTTGTTTTTCTTTTTTATGTTATTGGTGGATATGAAGTGTTTAATAACAGAATGAATATTGGAGATCTGTTAGCGTTTAGTATGTATTTAGGGTGGGTAGTCCAACCACTGATAAGGGTATTTAAAGTAACCACTATTTATTCAAGAGTAAAAATCTCTTATAATAGAATAAATCAAATTTTTATGGAAGAGGAAGAGCCATATTTAGATGAAGGAATAAAAATAGATTCTTTCAAAGACAAAATTACCATTAATAAGCTTTTATATTCATATCATGAAGCAAATGAAATTTTAAGAGGTATATCCTTAGATATAAAAAAGGGAGAGTCTATTGCCTTTGTTGGAAATTCAGGTTGTGGTAAAACAACTTTAATTAATTTATTATTAAAGGTCATAAACTGTTCAAGAGATATGATAAAAATTGATAATATTGATATTAATGATATCAATACAAAATCAATAAGAGATTTTTTTGGTGTTGTTACTCAAGATACTTTTTTATTTGATGGGACAATAAGAGAAAATCTAAAAATGTTTAAGAATAGCACAGATAATGAAATTAAAAATGCGTGTACCTTGGCACATATTGATGATTTTATATCAAGTTTACCGGAAAAATATGAGACAGTTATTGGGGAAAAGGGTGTTAAACTTTCCGGAGGTCAGAAGCAGAGATTAGCGATTGCACGAGCTATACTATACAATCCTGAGGTTTATATATTTGATGAGGCTACTTCGAGTTTAGATAGTGAATCAGAAAAGTATGTTTTAGATGCTTTAGATATGATAATGAAAGATAAAACTTCAATTATAATTGCACATCGTTTATCTACTCTTAAAAATGTTGATAAAATATTTGTTTTTGAAGAAGGTAAGATAGTAGAGTTTGGAAGTCATAAAAATTTGCTTGAAAATAAGGGTGCGTATTATAAACTATGGGAATTGAATAAGATTATTGAGTAGTAACTAAAAAAGGATATTTAAATGAAACCGTTCATTATTTTTATACTCTTAATAGGGGTATTAAGCTGTACAAAAGATAAAAATTACAGTTTAGAGGTTGTTGATGGTGTAAAATTTATCAATAATAAGAACACCCCCTCTAATCCCTCTTTAAAATATAGTTTATCAAAAACTCTTGAAATAAACTTTTATGATAATGATAATCAAGAGATAGAAAACTTTAAATATCCAATAGATTTTGATATAGATAGAGATAAAAACATCTATATACTAGATATTATGACCTCTGAAGTAAAAAAGTTTGATAAAAATGGAAAATATTTAAAATCTTTTTCAAGACAGGGTAACGGACCCGGAGAATCCTTGTATCCTAGTTGTTTATTTATTGATAGAGACACCGTCTATATATCAAATCGTAGAGGAAAATCTTTTATTAAATATTCGTTAGATGGTAAATATATTGGAGATAATAAATTAGATTTCAGACTCCCTTCAGGAGCAAAGCCAATAGGTAATAACTATATAGGAAGCTATGATGATTATACCTCAGTGGATAACACTCCATCCAGAGTTTTTAGACTAGCACTATTCAATGATAAAATGGAGATGATAGAGTCACTCTATGATTATGATGTTGATATAGAGGATGAAAACTTTTATAACAATGTTTTAGACATATTTCCACCATATGCCATTGGAGACAGTTTAATCTATGTATCGGCTAATAGCGAAGTGGAGTATAAAATCTATGCTTACAATTTTAATGGAGATAAGAGGGAGGTATATAGTAAACAATATCGTGAAAAAAGGTACTCAAAATCTGAAAAAGATGATATTATTAAAATGATAAATATGAAAGAGGAGTTGATATCTGATATTCCTCAAAAATCAAAAAAATCTATCACAGATATTGTTTATGAGGATAAAAACAGTATATGGGTTATGACACCTGGCGATAATCCTCGTGATAGTTTAGGGGTTGTAGTGGATATATTTAAAAAGGGTATTTTTCAGAATAGATTTAAGTTTTCAGAGTTAGAAACACATTGTAGTTATAGTTATAATCTATTTTATAAAATTAAAAATGGTTATCTGTATCAATTATCAAATAAAGAGGGAAATCTTAAAGTTTTTAAGATTGAGAAATAGTTTGGTTATCATAGAATTTGTCTAAAACTAAGCTCTATTTATTAAGATCTTATTGCTATTTATCTTCTTTTGCAAAAAAGAAGAAACCGAGGTAATTAAAACATTCATATCGTTTAACTCTGTCGAAGCTGGTAAACTAGGAATCTTCCAAAAGAAGGATCTTATATGAGCACGAGGAACCGATGTATCCTCTATTCGGAAACAATTTAATATCTAATTCCTTAAAAAAGTTTCCGACATAGCGGTGGAATCGGCAAACCCGACAGGGTTTGAGCTAACATCATCGAGAATATTTTATGGCTTGGCTTTGCCTAATTCTGCTTTTGCTTCTTTTTCAGACAAAAAAGAAGAGCTTTTCTTTCTTTTGGCTACAAAAGAAATGCCCAAAAAAGTTTATAGATTTTGGCAAAAATCTTAAAACTTTTCCCAGACTGGTCGATAAAAGTATAGCTTTCGAGATAACTCTTTTTTCTTAAGTCAACAGCATTGAGCACAAGAGTTTCCCCTACAGGAGTTAATGGAACAATAAACCATTAATGTTAAAATGATCGAGAATCTAATGTAGGGGTAGGTTTTATGCCTACCCTTTCTGTTACATTCACCATCAATAAGATTGTGTAATAGGAC
>PDON01000026.1 GCA_002742935.1 Candidatus Cloacimonadota bacterium
CGAGAATAAGCAAAAATGGGGTTATCCGTTTCGTTGGGGAACACTACAAATAAATGAACACGACTTTAAACTAATTTCAAATTTAATGCTTTATGAACCAGAAAATTAACTTTCATTTTTCTACGCCAGACGAAAATTTAGGCTATTTACTATGGCAAACCACAATGCAATGGCAACGCCAAATGAATAGAGCCTTAGACGAAGTAGGTCTAACACATACTCAGTT
The DNA here is from genome assembly GCA_002742935.1 of Candidatus Cloacimonadota bacterium. GTDB lineage: Bacteria > UBA4055 > UBA4055 > UBA4055 > UBA4055. The sequence continues at coordinate 227 of PDON01000026.1, forward strand.
TGTTATTTTAATTGCGTTGGCTTGGTTATCTCGAAATGCTGAAAATGTAACACAAAAAGAAATTGCTGACCATAGCAAAACGGATAGAATGATGGTTTCAAAAATTTTAAGGAAATTGCAAGAAAATGGGCTAATTGAGCGAAAAGAACACAGAACAGATACACGAGCAAAATGTGTATTTTTGACTGATAAAGGTGCAGGAATACTTCAAAAAGCAATAGAAATTAAAACAAGAGCAAATGAACTTTTTTTTGAGAATGTCAAAGAAAAACAGGAATTGGCTAAAATATTAAAACTGTTGATTGAATGAAAACACCACCTAGCACCGTATACATAACTATACCAATCGGTCCGGGAAAAGTTTTAAGATTTTTTTAAAAACTACAGACTACCAATAAGCTTCGCATTACTGCATCATCAAATTTTTATGTTCAAAACACCTGGCATTTCTAGGTTATGGATCGCATAAAAATCGGGTTACTTGTACTACTTGTTTCTCGAAAGCCTGACTTTTTATGGCATTTCTCTTGTAACCAGTATGAGATGCTAAATTTACTATAGGGGAATTTTATATAAATATATTTTCAGGGTCAATCTCATTTTTAAGATTGTTATAAATTGTTGAATTAAGATTCTCTCTATTTTTAATCTCATTTATTGAATGATAATGTTCAAAGTTGAAATAGATCTGTTCTTTAGGAATGAGCTGAAATAGCACTGAATATATGTACGAAAGCTTACCGAAAGTACCTACAAAGAGTTTGGTCAGATCATAACCTGCAACATTTTTTTGGGTTTTAGTTCCGTAAGTAACAATCTCTCCTGAAGCTGTAATACACTTTATTCCCTTAACATAAAATGCAGCTTTTGATAACGGATTTATAGTTGAAACAAAACCACCCACGGATACATCAACATCACAGTAGAATGGAATATTTAAACCTAAGCTATTAAACTTTTCCTCTACAGCCCTAAGATTTGCTCCAGACTCAACCTCAATAAAACCATTTATTTCATCAATATCCAAACTTGATGCCATAAGTTTGGAACTAACAAAAACCCTCTTAACATTGGGAAGATCAGAAATTTTAATCTTTGATGTATAACCTGTAGCTACAACCTTAATATTCATCTTACTTGAAATTTTAATTATAGATCTAAGCTGATCTAAATTTTCAGGGTAGAGATAAAAGTCCTCCCCCTTTACAGAATGATTACCATTGTAGTTTAGCAGAGAAATATAACTACTCTTCTCCCTATTATCTAAAGTAGGTCTATTTAACATATTATTGTTTTTAAACTTTTTTCAATTTTTTCAATCAAATTCGTAACTCTTATTATTGATTCAGAAGTTTGTAAACCTGAACTATTTTTATCCACCCTTCTATTCTCAATGGTAGAAACCAAAGTTTCAAAAGATCCATTAGGCTTAAAACCTTTTAAATACTCCTGAACCTCTTTAATAGATTTACCCTCACTGTGAACCTTTTTCCCTATCTCTAACAATAATTGTATATCTCTTGTATTATATCTCTTTTGTTTATTTCTTTCTCTCTGCTTAGGTCTAAGTGATCTGTAAAAACAACTCTCCCAATATCTAATTGTACTTTGATTAACCTCTACTATTTCAGAAACTTCAGATATTGAATAATATGTTTTCTTTTTTATCATCTATTAACCTATAAAATAAGTGAGTATATGAACCACAACTGCCTTACTAGAAAAATAACCCATTAATATAAAAAATTCAAGTAAATTAAAGCATCTAAATTTCTATTATTAATAATAATAGATAAAAATAAAGTCATAAAGATGTAATAATATAAAAAAAATTAACTTTTAAGAGTGAAAAATACTGTAGAAACTATGCGGTATATAGTGTTAATTAGGCAAGTTAAAAACTTTATCCTTTCATATTTTATAAAAAGGGTTATATTTATTGAGTTGATGAAAGGAATAAATATATAAAATTTAAAAGATCCACTCTTAAAGATGAGACTTTATAATTTTTAATATTTTAAGAAAATTGACTGTAGTTAGTATTGAAATTTCACGAGTCCATTTAGATATATAATAAAATTTCCTTTCTTAATTTAAGAAACAAATTAAAATTGAAGGTCTATTTTGAAAAATAAGTTTACTATTACAATCTCAGACATTTATGGATCAAAAAGTTTTTACCTCTCTCAAATAATAAAAAAGTACCTCATCTATTTTTTGATAACAGCTTTTCTTATTGCTTCAGGAACTGTTTTTACAGTTTTTTATCTAAAATCGGAGCTAAATCATTTAGTAGAGAAGAAAAATGGTATTGAAAGAGAGTATGAGCAATTAGCTTTTGAGAACAAAGATTTACAGAATAGTATTGGGGAAAAAAGTAGAGAACTTAATGCTCTCTCAAATAAGCTTGAGGGTATTGAGGAACTTCTGGGAATAAAAACTCCTGACTCAATATCAACAAATGAGAGAATAGATATTGCCGGAATATCAACTTTTAAAAAGAAGCATATTTTACAAACAATACCAAATGGCTATCCAATAGAATTTAAAGGTATTACAAGCAGATATGGATACAGAAAACACCCCATTTCAGGTAAAAAAGATTTCCATAGAGGCTTAGACCTTAGAGGAAAAGAGGGAACAGATATTTGTGCAACTGCAGATGGAGTTGTAGAGTATAGTGGATTTCATAAAAAAAGCGGGTATGGGAACCTGATAATTATAGATCACGGATTTGGGTTTAAAACCATTTATGGTCATTTAAAAAAAACCAAAGTTAAAACAGGTGATAGTGTTATAAAAGGTGAAACTATAGCTCTTTCAGGAAATTCGGGAGTGAGCAATGGTCCACATCTTCACTATGAAATAAAGTTTGTAAATAGAAGCTTAAATCCTGAAAATTTTGTTAATTGGGATCTTTCCAATTTTGATAAAATATTTGAAAAGGAGAAAAAGGTAAAATGGGTCTCTTTACTAAAAATGATAGAGAATCAAATATCAAAAATGGAAAAACAATTATTGCTTCCGGGACCGGAATATGCGGAAATATTGAAATAGAATGTAATCTTCACATAGATGGGAAAATTGAGGGAGATATAAATTCAAAAGGTTCTGTAATCATAGGTAGAGAGGGTGTTGTTATTGGAGATATCAGAGCAAATCAAGTTATTGTTTCAGGAACTGTAAAAGGTAATATTAGTTCTGGTTCTGTTGAAATAGTTAGTAAAGGTTTAATAGAGGGTAGTGTATTTTCAGATAACTTTATAATTGACAAAGAGGGAGTATTTAAAGAGAAAACTAAACCTATAGAAACCGAAAACAAAAAGTCCCATAAACCACCCAAAAAGAAAAAAAAGAGAAAATAATATTTAATAGCCCTAAACAATATTTTTAGTACAATTTATAAAGCTTATGTCACAATTAATTGATTTATTAAAAAAACTTATCACGATTGATTCAATAAACCCTTTTAAAGCAGAAAAAACTAATGGATCTTGGATTTTAGGAGGAAATGAGATTGAAATAAACTCATACCTTAAAGAAGTTTTGGAGAAAAATGGCTTTAAAACCGAAAAGCAGTTTGTCCATAGAGACAGCAATGGAGTAGATCACTACAATATATTGGCTGAGAAAGGTGAAGGCAGAAGGTCTATACTGTTCTATTCCCATACAGATACAGTAACTGCAAATCCTTGGCTATCAAAAGAGGAAGCACTAACCCCAAACATTTCAAAAATGGATCTTTACGGAGAGGAAACTGAGATTATAGTTGGTTTGGGATCTAACGATATGAAAGCAGGAGCCGCAATCATTTGTGATAGTTTTAAAAATCTTAATCCTAAAGAGTATAAAATAAAGGTAGCACTTGGTGTTGATGAGGAGTTCTACTCCCTAGGATCTAATATTTTGGCAAAATCAAACTTTATGGAGGATGTAGAGGCTATAATTGTTCCGGAAATTGGAGATGGACCAAATAAGTTTAAGGGGGGATCTACCATCTGCATTGGAAGGTGTGGAAGATGTGAGCTGGTAATAGATATTTTTGGTACAGGAGGACATGGAGCAATCTCCTACGATCCTACATTTATAAATGCTGCACATGAAGCATCAAAAGTAGTTATTGAGCTGGAAAAACTTAGAAAGAGTTATAATGATTCATTCCGGTTTTATTCCGGAGAAGTTCCGGATGGGAAATCAACAAATATTATAAAAGGATCCTTTTTTGTCTCTAAAATTGATGCCGGAGATGGGACACTTTCCATACCTTCAAAAGCAAAAATTGTTTTAGATTTTACACTAACCCCTAACAGAACTATTGAAGATTCTAAAGTTATAATAGAAAATCTCATTGATGAGATGTATGCTTCAGAAAAACTAAAAAAAGTATATATTTCAGGAAAGTTTAAAAAGGCAAAAGTATCATTTAGAGAAAGACCAACACCCTTCAGTAACGGATATCTTACCGGAGAGAACCATAAATTTACAAAATTTGTAAAAGCCATTGTAGAGAAAGAGGTAGGATTTTTCAACTACAATATGGGCTATTCGGTTGCTGATGAAAATGTTTTCAGAAGATTTAACCCTAAAATACCCGTTATTGTACTGGGACCCATAGGTTGGAATTCTCACAAAGCTGATGAATGGGTTAGCATAAAAAGTGTTGAGGATCTTCAAAGAGTTTACAAAACTATAGCTGAAAACTTTGGGGATTATAAAGAGTAGATTCTCCAACAAAAATGCTTCTCAAGAGGATTCTTTGGTAGGTTTTTTACGCTATTGACAAAAAAGACCTTACTTTAGTTGATGCCAAACTCCAACAATTATATATAGCATAGAAGAGGTATAGTGAAAATAAGGTCTATTGAAAAGAGGGATTGGGATAAAATTTTTAAGATTCAACAAGACGCTTACACTGAGATAAAACCTGAGTCAAAAGCTGTATTAGAGAGTAAAAATAGAATCTCTCCTAAAACTTGTATGGTATGTGTAGATGAAAAGGGTGATATATTAGGATGCTGCTTATCCCACCCCTATAATAAAAATAAGATCCCTCCTTTACATAAAGAGCTTAGGGACTCAATCTCTTCAGATAACCTATTCATTCATGATTTAGCCGTCTCTTCAGTAGCTAAAATGCAAGGTATTGGAACTAGTTTAGTTGAAACATTACTTGTTAAAGCTAAAGAGTATGGTTTCAAAACTATAACTCTTGTTGCGGTTCAAGGGGCAGATAAATTTTGGAGGAAGTTTGGTTTTTTAGAGGTTCATGAAGTAAAACCATACTCTTCTTATGGAGAAGATATATTTTTTATGAGGCTTGAACTATAAGCTGTTTCTTATCTGCTAAAAAAAGATTAACCCACATATTTATATTTTGTTTCTTTTTTAGGAAGAAAAGAGATGACCATGGATAGGCAACCTTTTTTCTATTTATTATACAATAGTCTCGACCAACTTCCACCTCCCACAATCCATAGTTATTATATAAGATAGCCTGTTATTTTAAAACTTAGATTTAATTAGAACTCTATCTTACAACTTATATTAGGAATCATATTTTCTCCATACTTCTCCTCTACTCTTTGTTTTTTTTGGTTAAATATATATGTCTGAAACTCTTTTGTACTAGTAGCATTCAAGAGTTGTAGAGATAATACAGAAGAGTATTTACTATGATTTTTTCTATACGAAAGAGTAAAAGACAGTATAGGGCAATCCTTATGTTTTTTCTCAAAAGCAATATTACCATTCGTTTCTCCATATACTATTTTTTGCTGTAAAAAGCTTTCAGACTCATTAATAACATCAGCTCTATTTCCTCCTAAATAATTAAAGCGTAGATTAGCACTTAAAAAACTATTCCTACTTTTTCCCAACTCCCACTCTTTGCCAACTATAGCATTAATTACGTAATTTTTATTAAATCGAGTATTCCTCTCAATACCATCAGCAGCCTTATATTTTGAATCAAAAAATGAAGCTGTCAACATATAGTAAAATCCTCTCTTTAGGTAATGCTCCAGCGTAAAATCAACACCAATATTTCTACCTGTTCCTTTGCTCAACAACATTTTGTTAAAAAACAGATTGTCATTATTATTTATGGTTGAAATATAGCTTTCAGATGCTACAGGAAGATCTGTCAAGTACTGAAAATAAGGTTCTATAGTTAGATTCATATCTTCTATAATCATTGTAGAAAATGATAATACGAAATGGTTTGATTTCATAATATCTAAACTCTTATTGGGATAATTACCCAAACTATCCTTAATAAAATATATGGATAGAGGTTCTATTTTACTGTGCAACCCATAAGCCAAAGAAAAGCTATTTTGATTATCTAATTCATATTTAACAGACAATCTTGGTTCTATGGTATATTTTTTGTTCAATCTAAAGTATTGTGAGTGGAATCCCATATTTAGTGAAAGATTAGAACTAAATTTAAATTTTGATTGGGTATAAAACTGAAATAGTAATGAAACACCTTCATCATTTACAATATTTTGCAAATAACTATAACCACTATCCCTATTGGAAAGATTAAGATTATAGAATAAATTATTTATACAGAATCCTGTACTATTAATATGTTTTTCCGAAAAGTAGGTTTTCAAATTTGTCTGAAAAGTTAGTTTGTAGTTATATTTAGAAGCTTTAGATTTAGGTATTTCTACCATTTCATTGTTTAACAAGCCAACTCTATGAGATAAGCCATATCCCGAAAGTGATAGAGATGAACTTAAAAAAGATTTTGAAATAATTAATTTATTATGATTAATAGCAGTTGCAAAGAGATTTAGATACGTAGAGCTGTTTTCTCTATCTCCAATATCTTCCCATTCTTCCCTACCAAGAGCTTTTATTTTTATCTGGTCATAAGCTCCTATACCCCAAATAGAGAACTCTCCTAAACTTTGAGTGGGAATATTTATCTTGAATGCCAGATCTTGATAAGTAATATATTCATTGTTTTGGGGAAATAGAGAGCTTACCAATCCAAGAGTTGAATATCTATAATTTAATAGGTAAGATGATGAGCTCTCCTCCATAAAAGGACCTTCAATTGCAAAATCAAGCCCTAACAAACCTGCTGCTAAGGTATACTCTCGTTTTGAGTTATTTCCTGATCTTAAATTAATATCAAATACACCCGAAGTTGCATTTCCATATTCAGCAGGAAATGCTCCGGTAAAAAAATCACTATTACCAAGCATTTGACTGCTTAAAACGGTTAATAATCCTGATCCCGAAATAATCAAATCTGCAAAATGGTTAGGAGAAGGGACATCTACCCCCTCTATTCTCCACAATAATCCTGAAGGGCTATTCCCTCTAACAGATATACCATTGTTGTTTACCGAAGTTGATGCAACCCCTCCAAAGGAGGTTACCAAGCGAGCAGGATCATCCATACCTCCTGCATATTTTTGAGTCTCCTCAACCGTAAACTTTCGACTACTCACAGTTGCCATACTATTTATGGCTCTATTTTTAGGTATTTTGTGAACAAAAACAACCTCTTTTAAATCAATATCTGATTGTTCCAACAAAATATCAAAAACAACCTCTTTTCCGGAGGTAATCATTAATTCTTTTACAAAATATGATTTGTAGCCAAGCATTGATATTTTAAAACTTTGTCTACCCACAGGTATATTTCTTAATAAAAAGTACCCCTTATTATCTGAAGCATCACCTCTTGGAGGATCAGAATCTAACAACTCAATATTAGCTCCAACAAGTGGCTCTTGAGTAACTTTATCTTTTACAAACCCTTTAACTGTTTGTGTCAATGTTTGAGAGTAAGCTGTAAAACTGATAAAAAACAAACTAACTAAAAACTTTCCCATTTTATCTGCTCCTTAAATTTATCTATGATTCTATTTAAGAGTTTCAGTGCTCTGTACTGATTAAAGCAATCATAAATAAAAAGAGCAGACATAATTTAGTCGCTCAATCCTATAATTAAGGACAATTTATTAGGTTCAGAATTATAATATAGCACGCTTTAAGATATTTAGGATCTACTGAAAAAGGAATAAATCTTCTATTCATTCTATTAAGAAGGTTTTGAAGAAAGATATTGAGAAGGTGTTTTCCCTTTATGTTTTTTAAAAACAGTATTAAAAGTAGACTTTGAGTTAAAACCCGAATCAAGAGCAAGTGCTAGCAAACTAAAATGTTTATTCTGTTCAGCCCTAGCTATAAACTCATTTATACGGTAGCTGTTTATAAAATCATTAAAATTTTGTTTTTGATACTGATTAATAATTTGAGATAGATAGTTGGGCGAAATATCTAAATTTTCTGCTAAAATAGTTAATGAAAGTTTAGGGTTCAAATATGGTTTTTCTCTATCCATATAATTTAAAAGCTCTTTATGTTTCTCTTTAGCAACTTCCTCTTTTAAGCCGGAGTTTTCATATGCAGTATTTATTGTTTCATTATCTTCAATACTTAAATCAATACCACTATCATTATCTGTAAAAATATTTTGACTTCGTATTCCATAAAAACCAAATAAGATAAATGCTGAAACTAATATAAAGTCAGAAAAAAGTTCTATGTTCCAAGAATGTTCTATCTTCATTAAACCTCTTGTAACAGCTATAAAAATAAAGGGTAAAAAAACAAAAACAAATCCCATTAAAAAACGCCTAATCCATATTAGATCGACTAGCTTTATATTAGAATAGTTATTATCAAGTGCTTGCTTATAATTTTTCATAAGCACATTAGCCTTGGCAACATAAAAAATAATCGATAAAATAAAAACAATATAGATAATAGTTGTAAATGTATCAAAATCATGGTTTAATCCCAAATCAACCAACCTTTTTTCTTCTTCAGAATAGAAGAAATAAAATTTTGACATATAAAGAGATACAAAAATAGAGGGAAGAAAATGAGTAGACTTTTTCATATTAACTAATTCTGTATTATTTATTGAATAGTATATGTACAGATACATTAGAGGTGCATAAACAAAAATCAAAGGTGTAGTTAATCCAACCAAATGAGGAAATTGTTCCCACCAGCCATTATATTTTAGATAAAAACTAAAAAGATGAACTCCGATAGCTAAGATCAGAAATGCCAAAATTTTATCTGACAGAGTATTATTCTTCTTACTCATGAGCAAAACAAAATAAAATAGAGGCAGAAAAAAACCAATTGATAAAATAATATTCATTCCCTAGTTATTTCCTTTTCAACCATTTAGATTTTTCATTTAATTAACTTTTTCATTACCCACTCTATTGGTCCTATACTCCTATTCTTAAGCCAATAAACGGCAAATACAATACAGGTTAAGCTAAAAAATAAAGCATAACCAACTGAAAAGCTTACAGAATATTCTCCAAGTTTTTTAGATCCAAATATTTCAACTATTCCCATTCCTATTACTACATGAGCAACATAAAATGTTAATGCCAATTGACCTGTTTTATTCAATGCATCAACTATTTTATTGTTTCCATATTTTTCCCCAATTAAAATAGCACCGGAAATTACAGTAAAAGCAATTGAAATACCATTAAACATATACATTGGTAGAGGGGGCATAGGATTTGTGCCCAATATATCTGTTAGCTCTTTTGTTACCTCTTGACTTCCATCAGAAAGTAGGTTTATCAAAGCTAAAGATATTATATGAAGAAAGATAAAAACTATAAGTGAATAAAAAAACAATCTTTTCATATATTTTCTATTTTGTAGATCCTGCATACCCAACCAATAACCAAAAATCATAAAAGCTGTCCAAGGAATTACAGGATGAAAACCATTGTAAAATAAATTTCTAAGAAAACCCTTAATTGACCAAAAATCTTGATAGCTCAAACTTTCAAAATTCCAACCCGTCTCATAACTCCAGATCATCATTAGTAGAGGATAAATCAATATCAACAAAGTACCTGAAAATAGGATAAGCTTACCACTACTTTTCAAAAGAAGAAGAACTATAACCATATATATACCATAAAAATGTAAAATATCAGCCGGCCAAATATTTATATAGCTTATTCCGAGTATAAATAAAAAAAATGCTCTTTTTATTACCCTTTTTCTAGCAATTTTAAGATTTTCAATATTATTAGACTTTATAGATTTTTTTGTTGTTAAAGCAATTCCAACCCCTGCCAGAGTAACAAAAGTTGCAGCTGCTTTCCCTTCAAATATACCGGCAAAACTTTTTATCCAAATAGTTCCTTCTTCACCAAAAACGACTTTAAAATTAACTATTATCATTCCTATAACTGCTAATGCTCGTGCAACATCAATACCTACTATTCTTCTATTCATCAATTTTATCCTCATAAATTTATGATATAAAGATTATATAATAAGCAACCACATAAACTATAAAAACTCAGAAAATAGATTTTATCGCAGTTGTTTACAGAACTATTATAAAAAGGTAATTAAAGTATAACAATATTTATATAAAAAAGAATCTCAACCAAGCTTTAATGTTAACTAACCTAAATTTGACATAAGTATTTATCTAATATTGCGTATAATAAATAGAATACTACATAGAGCTTTATAGATCACTCTGGGAAAAGTTTTAAGATTTTCGTTAAAATTTATAAACTTTTTATGGCACTTATTTTGGAAGATACCGAGTTTACTTGTTTCGATAGAGTTAACTACTATCGTAATGTTATAATTAAACCTCTAGCTCTAATTATTATATAAAATATTCTATTGTTTTTATACCGAACTCAGGTTAACTAATAAGCACTCTTAATTATTTTTTGGATAGGAAATAAAACAGATAAATAAAAAAAATGTCAGGATCCCTGCAACACACAACTTTACTGATATGGCTGCTACCGCTAGGTCCTGACCCGTTCTCAGGTCGGCCGTTGTGCAGGTCCTGACGAGGCTAAATATAATCTCATATTTTTTTTATGTCAAGGTTTATCTCTTATGTTTAGGCAGATTCTCCTGAAAAAAGGTCAAAAATTATTTATTTAACAAGTTAAGTTACAAACAATATTGAATAGATCTAATCTTTTTATTTCTTTATTTTTTAACACAACTCCATCAAAATACACCTATACACCTAAATATATAATAGTTAGATAGAAGTACCAGGAAATATCACTTAATTGATGACAATTTAATTAAATAACCTGAGTTCAATATAAAACAAATACCTATTTTATGTAATAATTAAAAGTAGAAATATATCTTGTGTGTGTACCCTGAGGTTCTCGAAGGTTATAATTATATGATTGTTATTTTAGTTCCCTTCGAGAGCCTCAGGGAACGTCTTTTTACACATAGATTTATACTTATTATATTAAATAGTTGGTGAATACTTTTTCAATAATCTCGGGCACTAAGTGATAAACTTAGAGTTTTAATAGTTTTTGAAAAATTATAATAATTTTAAAGCCCCAAAATTGGGGCTTTTATTTTATATAACAAGGACAAAAAGAGATATTAGTTTATCTTTTCTGCTAACTCAAAACCTTTTTTCAAAGCAGCCTCATTAAGAGGGATAAGCTTATGCCTTCTTTCAGGAAGAGTTTTCTTAAGAGCGTTAACAACACCCTCAATTGTGATAACACCTGTTTTCTGTATGAATGCACCAAGTAGGATCATACCCATTACAAGAGTATTACCAAGCTTAGTTGCTTCCTCATAAGCAGGAATAGGAACAATAGTAATATCATCTCTTGTAGGAGCTTCAGCAATAGCTGTACTTTCCCAAATAAGCAATCCACCTTTTTTTACCTTAGGCTCATACTTCTTCAATGAAGGCAGATTCAAAACAACAGCTGTATCGTAAGCATCTAAAATTGGAGAAGAGATTGGATTATCACTTACAGAAACTGTACATCCACAAGTTCCACCTCTCATCTCAGGACCATAAGTTGGCATCCAAGCAACTTCGCTGTTACCAAGCATAGCAGTATAAGCTAACTGCTTAGCAATTGTAAGAACACCTTGTCCTCCAAATCCTGCAAAAATAACCTCTTGTAACATTACTTCAACCCTCCTTCTGTTTTGATATCACCTAGTGGATAAGCTTCCATCATATTCTCTTTCCACCACTTATGTGCATCAACCGGAGCAAGTTTCCAACCGGAAGGACAATTTCCAACTATTTCAACAAATGATGTTCCTCTCTTATTAAGAGAATTTTCAAAAGCCTTTTTCATGGCAGCCTTTGTTTTCTTAACATTTGGTAAACTATCAACAGCAACTCTTGTTACATAACAAACTCCACCAAGCTGAGCAATCATATCAGCTATTTTGATTGGAGCTCCGGCAGTAGAAACATCTCTACCATAAGGAGAGGATGATGTTACCTGTCCCGGAAGAGTTGTAGGAGCCATTTGACCACCTGTCATACCATAAATTGCATTGTTGTAGAAGAAAATAACAATATTTTCACCTCTGTTACAAGCATGTATAGTTTCAGCAGTACCAATGGCAGCTAAATCTCCATCACCTTGAATTGTAAATACTGCATGATCAGGTAACACTCTGGAAATTCCTGTAGCAACGGCACAAGCTCTACCGTGAGCAGCTTGCTGCATATCAACATTCATATAGTCGTAAGCAAAAACGGAACATCCAACAGGAGCAACTCCAATAGTCTTTCCCTGAATACCCATTTCATCAATAACTTCTTGCATAATCTTTTCTAGCGTACCATGTCCACAACCAGGACAATAGTGCATCTGCTTTGGCTTTAAATCCGGTCTAGACCAAGCCACTTCATATTCATTTCCATCTTTAACAACGGTCTGACACATATTATCTCCCGACATTTTAATTTTAACCTAAACTTTTAATATGCTCTACAATCTCTTGAGGAGCAGGTACAATACCGCCAAACTTACCAAAGAACTCAACTCTTGCTTCTCCGTTTACTGTAAGTCTGATATCTTCTACCATTTGACCGGCATTCATCTCTAGTGAAAGGAAGTATTTTACCTTTCCAATATACTTTCTAATAGCATCTTTTGGGAAAGGCCATACCATTTTAGGTCTAATTAAACCAACTTTAAGACCTTCAGCTCTTGCAACATCTACAGCTTTCTTCCCAATTCTTGAAGAAAGTCCAAATGCTACAATAGCTACATCTGCGTCATCCATATGGTAAAGTTCAAAATCTGATTCGTTCTCTTCAATCTCTTTGTATTTAGCCTGAAGTTTAAAGTTTTTAGCTTCCATCTCTTCAGGTTCAATATAGAGAGATGTAATAATTCTTGCAGGCTTATCTTCAGGTTTTCCTGTTGTTGCCCAGCTGATATCTCTAGGAGGAGGTGTAATAGTTTTAAACTCAACAGGCTCCATCATTTGACCCATTGCACCATCAGCTAGTATAAGAACAGGAGTAAGATATTTTTCTGCCAGATCAAAAGCATGCTGAGTCATATCAGCCATCTCTTGAACTGAATTTGGAGTTAGGGTAATAAGTTTGTAGTCACCATGACCACCACCTTTAACAGCTTGGAAATAGTCCCCTTGAGAACTTTGGATTGTACCTAATCCGGGACCACCCCTTTGGATATTTACAAGAACACAAGGAAGTTCAGCACAAGCAATATATGAAACACCTTCTTGCATAAGTGAATAACCAGGTGAAGATGTTGTAGTCATAACCCTCTTACCACAACCTGCAGCTCCATAAATCATATTAATTGCGGCAACTTCTGATTCAGCTTGAACATAAGCTATCCCTTTTTTAGGAAGCTCCTTTGAAAAATACTCGAGTACCTCACTCTGAGGAGTTATAGGGTACCCAAAATAACCTTCAAGTCCGGCTCTAATAGCAGCTTCAGCTAGAGCTTCATTGCCTTTCATTAAATATTTTTCAGCCAATTTTGCCTCCGACATATTATTTTTTTAGTTTATAAACTGTGATACAACTGTCAGGACATACTAAAGCACATGCTGTACATCCAATACAGTTTTCGTTTGCTGGTTGAGAAGGGTAATATCCCTTAGAATTAGTCTTGCTTGTTCTAAGTTCAATAGCCTTAACTTTTGGTGGACACGCTTCAACACATAATCCGCAACCTTTACAATTTTCAGTTGCAACTTCAATAAAAGCTCTCTGGGCCATTTTTCCTCCAAATTTTATTGGTTTACATATATCAAAACAAAAATATCACAACTCTTCAAGATTTTAGAATTACAAGTACTCACCTTATAAAATAGAATCTCTCAATGATTATTATCATAATATAAATAGACCTCTCTCGCAAGTTTATTTTTTAATTCTAAATTATACAGTTTTCGAGAGCTTATGGGATATTTATATCACATAATCATCTCTAAGCAGATTTAGGTTATGATATAAAATACAATTAATGGGTAGAAAATAAAAGAAAAATATATAATTCTTTTTGAGACAGAACTATGTTTAGAGTCTAATGAAAACCATGAATACAGAGGCTTAAAATAGATTTGAATAATAAATTCAACCGAGTTCAAAAAATAAGTATTCATCTACTCCTTCGAATAATAAATAGAATGTTATATTCAACAGGATCGATCAGTTTGGGAAAAGTTTTTACCTTTTTTTGATACTATTTAATGATTAACCTGAGTTTGACATAGGTATTTAACTAATATTTAATGTAATAAGTATAAATATCTATAGAAAAGAGAGTTCCCTGAGGCTCTTGAAGGGAACCAAAACTATAATTATATAGTTATACCCTTCGAGAACCTCAGGGTACATATATAAGTTCTATTTCTAGCTTTAATTATTATATAAGATAGAGTTTTATTTTTATATCAAACTAAGGTTACTTATATAAAGCAAACCAAAAATAGATATTTTTAACTTTTATATCCGTTTAATGACAACCTTATAAAATTTCAGTAGTCCATATAGGTGTCTTGAGAATAAAAAAGGAGATAGATTATTGTTTCAAAAGCATGACAGCCATAGTAAATTTAAACAAACTCGCTAGAGTATACCAAGAAAAAGGATCTATGATGAATAATGAACAATCTTTGATAAAAGAGGCTGTCAAAGGTAATGAGAGAGCATTTGAAAAACTTATAAAAAAGTATGATAGAAAAGTTTATAATCTTCTGCTCAATATCCTAAAAAATCATGATGATGCCTCTGATGCTTATCAAAACACCTTTATTAAGGTTCACAAAAGTTTAAGCTCATTTAAAGGAGAATCATCAATATATACATGGATATACCGTATAGCAATAAATACGGCATACACCTACTATAGACAGAGAAGAAATATTACCGAAAATCTATACGACAACGATTTTTCGGAAATTGAACATCTTTACAAAGGATCTGATGATGATATGGACTCCCTTTTTGAAGAGGATAGAGCTTCCATAGTAAAGAGAGAGATAAATTCGTTATCATTTCAACAAAAAAGTGTTGTTTATCTAAAAAGCTATGAAGGCAAAAAGTTTAGAGAGATTGCTGAAATTCTTTCTTTAAATGAGGGAACTGTAAAAAAATATTTTCATAGAGCAGTTCAAAATATAAAAAAGAGTATATCTGTAAAAGAGCAATAGAGAGGTATAATATGAAAAAGAATAAAAAAGAGATGATATTTGATTATGTTTATGATGAACTTGATCTAAAAGAAAGAAAAGAGGTTGAAGAACTTATTGATAATGATAGTGAATATAGAAAATTTTATTTTGAATTGAAAGATGGTTCTGACCTTTTATCACTAAACGACTATGAAGAGGTTGATGCAGATATTTTAGAAAATCAGAGAAAAACTCTATTATACAAACTATTTAAAAACAAACAATCACTATCTATTTCATCTTTTATATCTGAACTGGCAACAAAACTTGTTTTCTACTTGGGTAATCCTATTAAGTATGCCGCAATAATTATTATTACCATTGTATTAACAAATAAAATGAACAACAGTAATAATAGTGAAAACAAAAGCTATACAACACCAAAAGCAGATATCTCTTTAGCAAAATCCTCAGGAAATGAAGGTTTATTAAACTTTTCTTCTCCCGAACTTATAAGAGTAAGTGATTTCAACTATGAAACAGATGGAGAGAATATCACTCTTGAAGTTGATATATCTGCAAAACAGAAGATATCCGGTAAAATTGATGACCCTAAAATTGTTTTAGCAATGAATCAATTGGCAAAAAATGGGGATAACCCGGGAGTTAAACTTAGATCTATGAAGGTTATGAATGATTTAGAAGAAGATGGTTTTAAAACATCTCTTATAAACTTAATGCTAAATGATCCTACTATTGCGGTTAGAAGAAAGGCAATGAGTATACTAACAAAAAATGGTTTAGACAATGAGACAAAAGAGGCTTTGATAAAGCTAATAAATAGTAAATCAGATGCCATTTTAAAAATTGAAGCTTTAACAGCATTGGAAAAAGCGGGAGAATCCGGAGCAGGAAATGCTTTAGAACTTTTAGCGGAAGATGATCCTGAACTTATCAAACTTAACAAGAAAAGAAATGTAAAGTAGATAAATTCTATTGAATGGGGGGAACATTATGAAGCTATATATATATTCAATAATATTTTTGGGAATAGAAATTCTCTATGGATCCGTAAAAATAAATATGAATATAGAGAATGATAATTCAGGAGGTACTACAAATACTACCATTACCAATATTGAAAAAATTAAGCAGGTAAGTATAATTTCCAAAAATGCAGATATAATGGTAAAAGGTGTTGTTAGTGAAAATATAGAAATTTATGGAGAGTATAACTTTTCAGGTGCAAACCTTTTAGATGCAGTACTTGTTGATGTTGGTAAAACAATCAAATCCTTAGAGACTCTCAAATTAGACGACATACTGATTGAAACCAGACGTTTAGAGAAGCTTAAAGAGGATAAAATGGAAAAGCTTAAAAAGTTTGAAAAGAAAGTCAAAAAGCTTAAATCTGAAAATGAAGATATTGAATCAAAAAGAAAAAAATTTGATAAAAAAACATTCTCTCCAATGGAAGTAAAAAGTAACGGATCTATGCTAATTATACAATTAGGTAAAGGGTTTACAGATGAGGTAGAAATAAAGCTTCCTAAATCTCTTTCGTTAGCTATCTCTTCAAAAAGTGGTACTATAAATATTAACGGAATGGAAAATGAGTTTATTATTGATGGTTCAAATATAGAAACAAACATTAGAAGGCATAGAGGAGTGGGTACTGTTCTAACCAAAAGAGGTGATGTAGAGGTTGAAAACTATCAGGGAGTATTATCACTAAAAAGTAAAATTGGAGATATTATTGTTAACAATGCGAGTGGCTCTCTAAATATAAAAAAGTTTACGGGTAATGTGGATATAAACCTTTTTGACGGAGAGATAAAATCTGATATGAAACATGGAGATTTTACCGTTCACAACTCCAAATTCTCACTCCTCTCATCAAAAGTTGGAAGTGGAGAGGTTGTTATAGATAAAGTCAAGGATTCCGATAATATAGATTTGACTCTAAACAGTGGTGAAATTTTTATAAGAAATGGAGTTTCCAAAAGGATCTCTGCTTATTGCGGAGGAGGAGATATTACATTTCAAAATGTATCTGCCAACCTTGATTTAGATATAAATGCCGGAGATATATATATAGAAAAATCTTATCTTCCATTAAGTAGAGATAATTATATAAAATCAAAGTACGGGTATGTTACTCTAAACTTCAAAAATAAAGATCAACTAAAAATTTCTGAATCTAAGTACAATGATGAGTTTAACTACTCAAAGTACTATAGTAAAGATGATTTAAAAATACGAAATACAGAAACAGATAACTTTATGTACATTGATATCAATCACGGAAAAATAAGTATAAAATAGGGAGGTGTATTATGTTTAAGCTGTCCATTACCACACTTACTCTCCTTTTGGGATTTAGTACGCTGTTAAGTTCATCTTTAAGTAAGTTTTCTGAGTTTCATATAAGTAAAGATGATACAATAAAAGCCAATGTAAATGTTTATAATAGTAATGCTATTATTGATGGCTACTTAGATGGAAATCTAAATGTTTTTATGGGTAATATACAAATTGGGAAAAACGGTTATGTAAACGGGGAAAAGAGAGCTTATTCAGGAAAGGTCTATTATTGCAATGAAGTATTGGAGCATGACAGCTACTATCTTACAAGCGGAATAAAAAAACTCTTCCCTATATTTGGTAAAGATAATGAGGAGAGTGAAAGCGAAGAGAATCAAACCTATATTGCAAACAATGGTTTTACAGTAAAGAGGAAGAGTGTTAGAGGAAGTGATAATATTGAGTTTGGAAGAAAAGGTATTTATCAAAACAACCTCTATTTCAATATTCCTGATAATATTCTTATTTTTGAAGAGTCTAATAATAGCATTGATTTTAAAAGGTTTCATTATAACAAAAACTTAACACCAAAGGCAATGTTTGACTACAACAAAGTAGGAGGTTTATATTTAGGTCTCTCAACAATCTATGATAATTTAATAAAATCCCCCAATAAGAAAATATTTAAAAGCTACGCCTACTTAAGGGGAGGGTATTTTTTCCAGATGAGTGATTGGGAGTATCATCTTTCGGAAGTATTCTCATTCTATAACGGTATATTCAGCTTGAGTTCAGATCAATACAGAAGTTTGGCAACGCCCGATATGTGGAAAATAGATCATAGATTAAATACCGGAGCTGCTTTTTTAATACATGATGATTTCTACAACTACCATAATTGTGAGGGGGTAGGGGTAACAGCCTCAATTTTCTTCGAACTTGGAAACAGAAGCTCTTATGAACACTCCATAAACTTAAAAACTTCTTTCAGATCTGATAAAATCAGAGGAATTGATGGAAATAATACAAATTGGTCTCTATTTGGAGGAGATAAAAAGTTTTCAAAAAATATAGCAGTTGAAGATGGCAATATAGATTATATGGAGTATGGTTTTGAGTACAAGGCAAATATTGATCCTGTAAATACTGAACTTGGAGTAGCACTTAAACTTGAAGATGTTATATATGCTAAAAGCTATGAGAAGAGTATTATAAGTTCAGAAGATTACAAGTATAGAAGTTTAGAGGGTGAGCTATTTTTAAAAACTGACATATTTAATGTTTTAAGATTTAAAAATAGACTTAGGTTTGGATCTGTTACTCCAAATGCTCCTAGTTTCAAAACTTTCGCAATTGGTGGAGTAGGAACTCTCCCCGCCTATTCAATGAACGAATTTAGTGGAAACAGAGGTTTTGTAAACAGATTTGAATTTTCGGGAGATATGAGAGGAGTTCTCGGGCATCTGATATTTATTTTTGATTTTGGTGATGCTTGGGAATACAACTCAGATAAACTCTTAGCCGGTTTTGAGGATATTAAAATAGAAGATCTAAAATCATCGGCAGGTGTTGGTATAGGTTTAGGAGATAGCTTCCTATTCTCAATCCATAGGAGAACAGATACTTCTCATGATGCTTATAGGTTTCAATTGAGTATGAAGAGCGATCTTTCAAACTTTAATTTTCTACAATTTAACATTCTAAAAAATTAAATATTTTAAATGAAAGGAGTTTATTATGAAAAAGCTTTTAATAATAATTTTGTCGGTCTTTATAACAATCTCTTTTGGAAAAGTTAAGTTTGGTTTCTTAAACGATTGGTTCTCAAGTGATAATGACAACGACTATTGTACAGTTGAAATGGAGAAGGAGATTGAGATTTCAAAGGGAACTCACCTCTACCTTAAGAATCAAAATGGCTATGTAAAAATTGAGAGTTGGAATGAAGATAAGGTAAAAGTTGATGTTACTATGAAGAGCAGGAAAGGAGAGGATGAGCTTAACAAAGTTCAGATTATGGCAGAACTAAACGGAGATGATTTAGAAATTGTTACAAAGAGATTAAAAAGAGATGCAAAAGTAACAGTTAACTATACCATTTATGCTCCATCATATCTAATAATAGATAATATAAAATCTTCCAACGGATCTATAACTATTGAGGATATGAAAGGTGATATGAGAGTAAGTACAAGTAACGGATCCATCGTTTTCAAAAATATTGATGGCAATATTGTAGGGGAATCATCAAACGGTACTATTAAGGCTATTAACTGTTCCTCTATTGATAAACTTGACACATCAAATGGATCAATATACGCTGAAATAAAGGAGGTTAAGAACAATATATCTCTAGATACATCAAATGGTTCTATAACCATCAAGGTTAATGAGAATCTGGATCTTGATCTTGAGCTTGATACCAGCAATGGCAAGGTAAGTATTGAAGATCTCAATTTGGATGTAAGAAAGAAAAAGAGAACATACTTTAGAGGATCTTTAAACAATGGAGGTTACTTGATTAAAGGTGATACATCAAACGGTTCAATAAAACTATCTTCTCTGTAAAGCTCATATAATAAGATTTACCGAAGAACCATATAGAAGTTAACAGGCAGTCTGTAAAGCCCCAAATTTGGGGCTTTGAGATTGTCTTAAAAAGTTAGACTTTCGAGAAACGAGCAGTACAAGGAATTGATTTTTTATGCGATAGGATCCTAGTAAGCCTAGGTAACTTGAGTATAAAAAATCGATGATGCAGTAATGTGAAGTTTATCGACCAGTCCGGGGAAAAGTTTTAAGATTTTTGTGAAAATCTATAAACTTTTTATTGGCACTTCTTTTGTAGCCAAAAGAAACAAAAGCTCTTCTTTTTCGTCTGAAAAAGAAGCAAAAGCAGAATTAGGGCAAAGCCGTGTTGCTTACCATTATTGATGATGGAGACTCAAACCCTTGTCGGGTTTGCCGATTCCACCATTCTTAGAAAACTATTTCATAATTTCCTAAGAAACGCTCCATCGGTAATGGAGGTTTGCTCTACATCCTTCTTTTAGAAGATTCCAAGTTTAACAGTTCCGACATAGTTAACCGATATGGATATTTAGGCTATCTCGGCTTCTTCTTTTTTAATAAAAGAAGCAAAATAATAAGGATATTGATCTTCCGTATTCGGTCTCCTGTCTGCGTGCGTGGCACGCACAGGCAGATCCGTCTTCCACCTTTATCTCTCTTTCCAAATTTGAAAATATTTTTATTTCCTATTTAACTTGACTTTCATTATAATTTTTTAGAAAGTTAAATATAGCCCTACTTTTCCTAGGTAGTAAAATAAAAAGTAGTTGAGGATAGGAAATGAAGCAGAGTAAAACTATTCTACTAATACTAATAGCAATAACCCAACTTTTTTCAAAAGGGGAGTGGTCAGATAGGGTTTTGCTTTCAGGTTCTGACTGGTGCCAAAATCCAAGTATAAAAGTTGACTCAAAGGGTAGAATACATGCCATTTGGACTGAATCTATAAATTATAAAAACTCATATGTTGTGTACTCCAAATCAGAAGATGGAGGTGTTACATGGACAGAACCCTATAAGGTTAGTAGTAATGATACAATGAGGGTGTGGGAACCAAAATTGGTTATTGATTCCTATGATAATCCACATATAGCCTATTTACTCTCCAGAGGAGAAGGTTCTAGGGTTTTCTATAAAAAATTTAATGGGATAACTTGGAGTCAAGATTTTGAGGTAGAGGAGTTTGTTGTAGCAAGACTTAGAATGGGGATAGATCACGATGATAGAGTCTATTTAACATGGTTTACAGGTGATAATATAACAGGGAAGGGATATTTTACATATTATGACAATGGATGGAAAGATCCTATCCCAATTTCAGAACAACATTATCTAACTGCTATGAGTAAATTTATATTTGATTCTGAAAACAGTCTATACCTATCCGGATTTAATAGAAATGATTGTAGAGCATTTTTAGCTAAATACTCTAAGTCTGATGAAGAGTGGGTGTCTATTGAAAAAATTTTTGACAATGGAGAACTTTCTGTTGGATTAGATATTGAAATATACAATGATAAGTTTTTTTCAGTTGTCTCTAGTGGTGAAAGCTATGGCACTAATGAAACATACTTTTCATTTAGATCTTTAGATGGTAATGAGTGGGAACATTCAAACTATATTACCTATCATACCAATGAAGAAAAAAGGTTGCTTATAAATAATGGGATCCCTTATATTTTTGAAATTCACTATCCACATTTAAATAGAAAACAATCTTCTCCATACAAAAAAAATACTGACTGGAGTAGTGAAATTGTTTGTTCATATAAAAACGGATCTGATTGGATTACTGAAAGTATTGAATCTGAACAGGATAGGTATACGCTCTCTCTTGATGGGGCTTTAGATCCCACTAGAAATAAACTTTATATTTTATATAATTTAGGACCTGTGGCTAACTATTCTGATATCTATTTTAGATCCAGAGAGGTTTTGGTGGGGATTGATGAAGAGGAACTTTCTATTGATACTTATAGTTTATCAAACTACCCTAACCCATTCAATTCAACCACAACAATAGGTTTTAAACTTCCTAAAATTTCAGATATATCCTTGCAAATTTTTAATAATAGTGGTGAACTGGTAAAAACTTTAATTAACAACCAAAGGGTTAAATCCGGCAACCATGAGGTAGTGCTAGACCTTGAAAATTATAGTAGTGGTGTTTACTACTCAAAATTGACAGTAAACAATAAAGTTGTTACGGCTAAACATGTTTATATAAGGT
>PDON01000099.1 GCA_002742935.1 Candidatus Cloacimonadota bacterium
TTACAACCGTTAATGTAAGGGGATCATTTTCCAAATCTGTTACTATAAGATCTCCAAGAACTATATCACGAGATGTATCCTCATCCATAACAATAGGATTAGGATCCTGTCCGGTAATCACAGGTGCATCGTTAGTTGGGAGAACAGTATATAAAACAACATCAGAAGATTTTTTAAAATCAGGGTCTCCGGTTGTAACCTCAAATTTAACATATTCAACACCTGACCAATTTGCAGGTGCAACTACTGTTGCAATAGATCCGTTAAGAGTTACACTGAGAGAAGAACCTGACTTTTGATAATATGTAAAGGTATTGTCATGACCTCCTGTGAGATAGCTCGATAGATCCGTACTTTCAAAAGTAATTTCACTATCTGTCTCATTCTCGGTTCTATCAGGCAAATTACTTAAAACAGGATCAGCAGCAATAATAATTTTAAAATTTTTCACAACAGAATCAGCTTCACTATCTTCAAGTTTAAGAGTAATATCGTCTGTTGCTAAATCAGTAAGATCTTTTGCCTTAAACTGAAGTTCTCCGCTAGAGACATCAACAGTAGGAGTGGTAATATACAGAGAGTTATCGATACCCTCAAGTGTTATGTCTAGAGTTTGACCTGACTCAAGATTAGCTGTGTTTTTATCACCTTTATCAAAATCTATTGCAAAATCAGAAATATTCTTTTGAGTATCAGGTTCTCCCACAACAACAGGTATTATGGTAACATCGGGAGCATCATTTACAGGGTTAACAACAAGCTTAAAAGCCTTTGTACTATCCAAACCACCTTCATCAACTATCTTTACGAAAATTGAATCATCCGTAAAGAAAAAATCATCCTTAACCTTGAAACTAAGCGTACCGGAAGTACCACTACGAGTTATAGTAGGAAGTTGATCAAAATAGGTAGACTCTTCAATATCGTTAATAACAAAACTGACGGACTCTCCTAATGTATCTTCAAAAGAATCTCCCGCAGATATATTTTCTAGAAAATTTGGGATCTCAACAAACCCCTCATCTTCATCAACTTCAACTTCCAAATAAGAACTATTTATATCAAAACTAGGCTGATCGTTAACAGGATTTACTTTATATATTACAGCATGAGTAGCTGACTGATTTAAAGAATCTGTTGAAAGAAAAATTACAACATCTTCACCATACCAATTATTAGGAACAGCTACCGTTGCCTTATATGAAGGAGCAGGTCCAACATTAACAGTAAGATGCTCTCCATTAGATAAAACTTGCCACGCAAAACTATTACCTCCACCTAAAGTATCTAAATCTAGAGGAGTAAAAGAAACATCCTCATCTGTAACCTGCTTAGGTATAATACCTCGCTTAGATACTTTTAACAACTCACTACGAGACATTCTCATATAATCCTCTTTGCTAAAAGAGTAGAGATTTGAAAAAAGCAAGAGAATCATAACCAAACAAAATAAGCTATTAAACTTCTTGAACATATTTTCCCCAATTTTATTTTATATAATAATCTAAATCAAACTTTAAAAAGTCATTGAAGCGCTAACTCCGTAAGATCTTATCTCCTCATCTCTGCTATCAATTTTTCCATTACCATTAATATCATCAAATGTTGTACGCCAATTAAAATCTAAGCTAACCCCATCTCCAATATTGTATCCTAAAACAATACCATAAACTGTTGATGGCGTTTTTATATCCTTAAAATTTTCAACATTGTTTTGAACATAGTAAGCCCAAGCTTTTGAGATTTTAGGAATTAAATTTTTAGACAAAGAGAGCTTGGCATCAATAGATCTTTTGTTCATATCACTATTTCTCAAATCTTGATAACCGGCATAGAAATCTACAATTCCAAACAGCTCAAAATCTGCTCCTAAAAAATAACCTTTCATTTTAGGAACATTACTTAAACTCTCCGCCTTTGTTTCAACATTAAGATTACCATTTTCATCTAGAGAACATCCGGATCTTTCCAATTCGTATGTATCATCAAAATATGAGAAAAGGAACTCATCTGAAGATTGCCTGTACTCAGCATAAAGATTTATTGGTCCAAAGTTAGCATTAACACCCGGAGCAGTAAAACCCCAACCATTATCAACTATTTTAGCAAACTCTCCATAAGTTACTAGAGATACAAATTTATTATTAAAAAACTGATATGAAATATCGCCACTAAAAACAGTTACCTCAGACCTTTTATCGTTTTTTGAAAAAAGAGTCTCTCTTCTTGTTCCATCAAGAAGACC
>PDON01000027.1 GCA_002742935.1 Candidatus Cloacimonadota bacterium
CCTCTAAAGATAAGAAAGGTTGGAGTTAAAATTTATACGGTAAATGGCAGACTTATTAAAAAAGTAACAGAGTCTTCTCCTGATATTAGTGGTAATTTTATAAAGTTATACTGGGATCTTAAAGATGATGATGGAGATAAGCCTTCCAATGGAGTTTATATCTACAAAGTTAAAGTATACTATGATGACAACTCATCTGTTGAGAAAAAGGGAAAGCTTATAATTGCTGAGTAGGGTTGGTTAGTAATAGCTGGATAATGAAAGAAAAAAAGGTGGAAAAATCCACCTTTTTTTAAAACATACTAAGCTCCAGTCTATGCTTTATCTTCTTCCAATCTGGATTGATAGAGTTTAGAAGGTTATAAAATTTGGTACTATGATTATGATGTTTTAAATGGCAAAGTTCATGTATGACAACATAGTCGATACACTCTTTTGGTGCTTTTATTAAATCTATATTAAGAGTAATACCCCCTTTCTCTGAAAGGCTACCCCATCTTTTTTTCATCCTTCTAATAGAAAGTTTTGGTTTCTCAATATCTATATCCTTAAACCTTTTCCAACACCTATCTAAGGTTTCTCTAAATTGGATCTCTGCTTTCTCTAAGTACCATTTATATAGAAGTTTTTTAACTATAGTTGAATCTATTTTACTTTTACAAATGATATGAAAAAATCCTTTAAATAGTTTAACAGTGTTTACTTCTCCTCTAGATAGTTTTAATCTATACTGCTTTCCAAGATATAGGTGGGTCTCTCCATTTATATAGTACCTTTCAGGTGTTTTAGGATTAAATTGCTTAAAATAGTTTAATTGTTTTATAATCCAACGAGCTCGTTTTATTACTTTTTGTTCTACTAATGAAATATTAGATATCATTGGTGCCTTAACAATAATTGTACTATCGGGATATACAGCAATTTCTAAACTTTTTCTATTACAGTATAATAAACTAAATCTTATTGTTTTTTCTCCGTAAGAAACTGAATAGTTATTTTTTTTGATTAGTTCTTTCACTTGCTATAGCTCCTGTATTTAGCTACTTGCATAACCTTTTCAATTATAGTATCCATCTGTTCAAGGGTAAGGTTAATACCTCTTTTTGTTTTGATTTCGTCATATAAATAGTCATCAATCTCATTAATTACCTCTTTCTGAGCGTCTTCATCATTCCAAAATTGAACCTTTTTATGCTTTTTTAATATTCTACAAATAGTAATTGCAGTATCAACTATAACTGATTCAAATCTCTCTTTCTCTGACTCTTCTTGTTCAATGAGAGTTTTAATTACTCCAAAATATGCCATAGCATCTTCATTCCCATAAAGTTTTTCTGGCACTTTATCGTGTACTTTTCCAACAACCCTATTACGAATATTTAGAACTCTATTTAGGTAGTCTAGATCAGATATTCTCTTAGCTTTAAATTCATCAATTGCTTGTTGTATTAATTTTGAGAATTTTTCATAAAAAGCAGGATCCTCATCCATCTTCTCTGTGGTAACTTTCTTTGTAGCATGTGCAATAGTATCAGCCTTTGAAGCTGTTGTTTTCTTGTATACCCCTCTATCCTCTTTTACTTGATTAAACATTTTATCATTAAATATATTTACTGGTTCGTTAAGTTGGAGCACTTCATCAGCTTGAATATGTGTATCCAATAGTTTTTTTATCTTTGGTTCATAATCACGGTAATCAATACTCTCTGCATATCGTAGTTTTACAGATATTTTAAGGGATTGAAATTTCCTAAGATCTCTTTTATACCTATATAAAAGATCTTCACTAGTTTTGTTGAGAAATTTTTCAGAAGAGAGTGCAACTCCAAAAGTTTTACTAAATTTTGAAAGGCGTTCATAAAACAGTTCTCTAATATCCTCGTCTGCAAGTAGGAGTTCGTAGGACTCTTCATCATCAGAGTATTTAACTTTTTTAAATAGATCCCAAAGATTGGAATAGAGGGTAGGAAGTTTTTCTATCTCACTATTTATAGATGAGAGTGCTCCTGCTAGATCTGATTCATCAAACCCTTCAAATGCACTATACATTGTAAGAGCCTCATCCAGTTCTCCAAGAATACTAGCATAGTCAACAATAAAACCAAACTCTTTACCCTCATAGAGACGGTTTACACGAGCAATTGCTTGAAGTAAAGTGTGTTCTCTAAGTTTTCTACATAGGTATAAAACTGTATTTCGTGGAGCATCAAAGCCCGTTAGAAGTTTATCAACTACAATAATAATTTCAGGTTTTTCCCCATATTTAAATTGATTTGTAAGTTGTTTTTTATAATCCTCTTCACTACCATATCGGAGCATCATCTTTTTCCAAAATTTTACAACCTCATCTTTTTCGTCATCATCTATTTCTTCATACCCTTCACGCATATCTGGAGGAGAGATAACCACCTCTGAGTTTACAACTCCAATCTCATTTAGATAATCATAGTATTTTAGAGCAGATAGTTTACTTGGAGCTACCAATTGAGCTTTAAATCCCGTTCCTTGCCAATTAGATCTAAAGTGCTCACTTATATCAAAGGCTCTCATATATATAACTTGGTCTGCTTTGTTTAGCATCTCTGCCCTTGCATATTTTTGTTTAAGATCTGCCTTCTGTTCCCTAGTTAGTCCCTGAGTATGTCTTTCAAACCATAGATCAACCGCTTTCTGGTTTTGAGTCATCTCTACATACCTTCCCTCATATAAAAGAGGAACAACTGCACCATCTTCAACTGCTTGAGTAATTGAGTAGTGAGGTTCTATGAGTTTACCAAACTTAGCAAAACTGTTTTTCTCCGCTTTTAAAAGTGGTGTTCCTGTAAAGCCTAGGTAGCAGGCACGAGGAAACATCTGTCTCATTCTAGCTGCAAAAGATCCAAATTGGGTACGATGACCTTCATCTACTAATACAAAAATATTTGGAGAGCTATCATTATATCTCTTTGCTGTATACGCTTTCTCAAACTTATTGATAATGGTTGTTATAATTCCTGATTTTTTCTCTGAAATTAACTCAAGTAGATTTCTACCTGATGTTGCTCTATTTGCTTCAAGACCACAGGCAACAAAAGTATTTCCAAGTTGCTTATCGAGATCATAACGATCTGTTACAAGAACAATTCTAGGATCCAAAATTTCAGGATCTAAGGCTAGATTACGGGTTAACATAACCATAGTTAAGGATTTTCCTGAACCTTGGGTATGCCAAATAATACCACCATTACGAGCACCCTCTCCATCAAATTGTTTTACACGATCTAGAGTAGATTTAATAACAAAATATTGCTGATAACGAGCGATTTTTTTTATCCCCCCATCAAATACTGTAAACTTCCAAGCCAACTCTAAAAGCCTTTCGGGAGAGCATAGAGAAAATAGTGCAATATCCTGCTCTGTTACTTGACGGGATTCATCATTTTCTAGAGGTTTAGGAGATATGGAAAAATTGTTTGGGTCAATCCTGTTTTCAAGTGATTTTTTAACTATTTTTTCCAAATTTTTAAACTTTTTACTATCTCTATTTTTTAGATTTAGATTAGGATCTTTCCATACTCCCCAAAACTTTGCAGCAGTTCCTGTGGTCGCATACATTGCACTATTTTTATTAAGGGCTATAACCAGTTGAGTATAGGTGAAAAGTTTTGGTATATAATCTTCATTTTGATTTCTAATAGATTGGGAAATTGCTTGATCTACCTCAATATTTGGAGCTTTACACTCAATTATACAGAAAGGGATACCATTAACAAAGAGAACAATATCGGGGCGAACTATTTTTGTACTACGCATCTTTTCAACACTATATTCAACTGTTACATGGAACTTATTTCTACTAGAATTTCTCCAATCAATGTAGTTAATGTTGAAGCTTTTTGAATCACCCTCAATAGTCTGTTCCATAGATGTACCGAGAGTTATAAGATCGTAAATAGTTTCATTAGTTTTGAGCAATCCATCATATTTAATACTTTTTAATTTTTGAATTGCTGATTGTATATTCTCTTCACTAAATAGATACTCATCACCCTTATAACTAATACGGTTTATCTTTTTTAGTTGATTGCGTAAAATATTTTCCAATAAAAGATTAGAGGTTCTCTTCTTTCGTTCTTCTAGAGCTTCTTTAGGCGAAATAAAGTTATACCCCATAGCTATCAATAATTGAATAGCAGGAATTTGAGAAAGATGCTTTTCATCTATTTTAAAGTTTTTCATAGCTTTATCCCCAATGCATGCCAATAAGGTAAAAATCCTAACTCTACAATATTTGAAATAAGTTCTAAAAATGGTTTATAGTTGTTTTTTGTATGAGCGAGATCTAAAGTCTCATAATACTCTAACCTCTTTTCTACAGGAAGAACAACAGGAGGGAAACCACTTTTCATAAGTTCTAGATTCATCAATAATCTAGAAGTTCTACCATTTCCATCTGTGAATGGGTGGATTTTAACAAAGTCAGCATGAATGTAGGCAGCTCGCTCCACAGGGTGGAGTTTTTCCCCTTTAGTTTGAATCCATTTTATAAAATCTTTCATATCCTGTTCTATGTTCAAAGCATCAGGAGGGGTATGATCTGCACCTGAGATAATAACATTTGTTTTTCTGTATACACCTGCATTTTTATCATCAATATTTTTTAGAATAAGTTGATGAATGGATCTAATCTGCCATTCAGATAGAGGCTCACCCTTTTTGACTAAATCCTCTACAAAAAGAATGGCTTCTCTGTGGTTGATTGCTTCAAAATGCTCTCTCATAGTTTTCCCACCAACGGTTATACCTTCTAAAGCAACCTTGGTCTCTTTAAGGGTTAAAGTATTTCCCTCAATAGCATTTGAGTTATAAGTCCAACGAAGAACCAAATCCTCATGGAGATTGGAGATAATCTCTGGAGGTAAGGGTCTGAAAGAGTCAAGTTTCTGTTTTAATCTATCCAGTTTTTGATATTTAGTCATAGCTCTAGTCCTTTTCTATAATCACTCTTTCTATTCATAGTTATTAATTATTGGTTGCCTGAGTTGTTTTATTTGTACCTTTAACTATTAAAGGTATAGTATTTTTCAAAAAAGCAAGGTAGTCATTAGCTTCCTTAAGAATTTTTTCAAAAATCTTTATTAAAGAACTTGATGGAATGCCAAAGTCATTGGCTATTTTTTGATAACCACTTCCTTTTCTATGAGCAATTCCTGAGGATCTAAGATTTTGAAGCTTACGAAGAAAGTTAATATGGTTTTCATATTTTTTTATATTAAGAATCTCAAAAACCTTTTTTAAACGATTAATACTTCCTTTAATATCTCTTTTATCTTCATTTGGTATAAATTTATTAAGTTGTTTTTCATTAAGAGAGTCAACTAGAATCTTGGTAAGAGCTAGTATTAGCTCATCAAACTCACTCTGTTCTTCAGTAGATGGAATTCGAACTGAAGATAGATAGTGCAAGTCTTCTTGGCTCAATGGAAGTAATATTTGCCATGTAAGTAATTTTGTACAAGCATCATTGAGAATAGAGTAATATTCTTTAAAAATATGATCTAGTTGATTTGAGTCAGAAAATCTTGCTAAAATTTGTCTCTTGTTATATACATCACTTATGTTTCCAACGGGAAGAATATTGTAGCTTTTCCAGTATAGTTGTTCTTCATAAGGCAGAGAATTCCCCAAATCTCCAAGCCAAACACACACTTTATCTGAATGGTGATTGTCAATTTGTAATCCCCATAGAGATCCACAACGAAGATAGTTATCTTCAACTGAGAATTTACTAGATTGTCTATAGTATTTATCCAATACTGTTTTACGGAAATGAACAGGAGTTAAATATTGGGGAGCATCTGGGTTGTTTCCAAATTTATCTGCTAACATATCAGGGTTTGCAGTATATGTAATACTATCTCCATTTTCATCAATACCAATAATAAAGTTTTCATATTGTTTTGGCTTTTCTTCTTCAAACCCCCACATACCACTTTTGGACTTAGGAAGTGGAGGGATCATTTTTTTTCCACATAATCGACTAGATCCTTTCAAACCATGAAAAGGTATATTTGTAAAATTTAGATCCCAATGCTCTAATTCATTATAAACCTCTTTATTATTGCTGGAAGAGAGACCAAGTTGCTGTAGATCTTGTTTAGAATTTTCTCTAAAATCAAATTGAATTGATAGATACATTTCCTTAATTGCCAGAAATTGACGGATCTCTTTTAGTCTAATTTTAATTTTATTCTTTTCAATAACTGCAATGACTTCTTCTGTGCCATTTTTATTGATTTTAATATATTTATTTTCCTTGGTATCATGGAAAAGGTTATGAAAAAAACGAAACTCCTCATTTATTTCCTTATAGTCAGGGCGTAGTCCATAAAAATTACGATCAAATATTAATGGTTCAATTCCTTTAGCTGATCCATATCTGTGATATACGGGAACATTACAGTAGATGCTTGTTTCAGGAAATCCATCTTCATGTGATAAGTCCCATGAGATATTTTTCAAACATTTTTTTACCTCAGAATTTGGAATTAAAGCAGAGTAGATTCCGTGACTATATGTTTCTGATCTATCAGAAAAGTAAACTGTTAGCATTTCAGCTATAGAGTCTTTTTTTAATAGTATCTCTAGATTCTTTTTTTGTTGGAGACGGATACTGTCAAGATTTTTACTCATTATTACACCTCCTTATATTGATTAATAATTTCATCCTTTATTCTCCATTTACCAGTAAGGATCTTTTGCATAAGACCTTTTTTTTGAGCTTTATACTTTTCTACGAGTTGTTTTAGTAGGTTTATCTCTTTTTGTGATGATAATGATAATTGAGCTATTTCCTTTTGTTCTGTTAAAGAGGGTAACGCAATAACGAACTTTTCTATATCTTTTTTTTGAATATTAGGAAGACCTGATCCAACTCTTAATTTCATGAGTTTTGGTTCGTTCATT
Source organism: Candidatus Cloacimonadota bacterium (assembly GCA_002742935.1). Taxonomy (GTDB): domain Bacteria; phylum UBA4055; class UBA4055; order UBA4055; family UBA4055. The sequence continues at coordinate 6,946 of PDON01000027.1, forward strand.
TTTAAGTAAAAATAAAGATAGTGTTTATCTATGTTATTGTTAAGATCTAGTATAGAATAGCAATGACCACCAGACCAAAAGCGTTCAGTATTATAGTTTACATAGCCACACGAATTTCCACCTTCACTAATAGTTATAGTTTCTGCTTCTGTATTCCAATTATTTGTTCTTCCTGAGGGGTTTACCCCTCCATTAAGGGCATAATAATCTCCGTCAGTTTTCATATTTGATACATTAAGTTGCTTACCTTTTGATATTTTAGATATGTCTCCTAATTTAACTTTTTCCCACTTGGATTTTTTATTATCTGAAATCAATAACCTTAATAACCACTTAAACCGTTTCTCCTTAGCAAGAATCAATCTCTCTATTTTCTCAATAGCTTGATCCCAGATAGATAACGAATCAATGATTGCTTCTTGTTCTGGAGGAGATGGGAGAAGTATGGGCATCTTTTTTAAATCTCCTAGATGCAGGTGTTTAACGGCGAGGCCAGTTGTAATTGACCAGAAATATCTTTTTGCCAATGGCGAATTAAAAATTTGCATTAAATATTCAGGTAAAACTTTCTTTTTCTTTACCTTCATTAAGGCAAGGCTTTCGAAGATGCTAAACTCAAATTCCAGCTTTGGAATTACTACAGAATTACCTAATGATCCGCTTTTGCTAAGCATCACATCATCAGCTTCTGGTTTGCATCTCTTGATTAAAAGCTCATGCTCTTCATGGGAAATATATTTTTGATCACTAAAGTCTAATTTCCCTTCACGCACATTTTTTGCAGATATGAAGACCACTCCATCGTCTTTATAGTCAGGTGTTTTATGGGTGCCATCTGTAATTTTTATGCATAGCGAATCCAGTTTGCTACTCTCCCACCCAGATGGAGCTTTGTACATAATACTCATCGCTGAATCTCCTTAAACTTTCCAAGTTTAGTTTTTATATATAATTTTATTTCTTTTTTCATTATTTATTCCATATCATTTTTTTATTTTCAATTCACTTTCCTTAATTAACTTTTTCTCAGCTGGCTTAACTCGTCTTTCAAGGTTTTTAGCTGCTATGGTTACTGTCGGTAAAAATCAGCTAATGGTCTATTGGATGGCATCCCAAGTTTACTTTTCATCTGTGCCGTACTATTGCCCCCAAAAAGAGCAGAATCCCCTTTGGAGCGGATACGACCAAACCCCTTGTCATCTACACCTCTTTCATATATATTTTTAGAAAGCTCTGTTTCTGACTCTGTTAACTTTTGCCTAGCTTGAAGGCGTTCTTGAAGATGAATTCTTTCCTCAATAAGCTCCTGTTTACGAGTTTGTAGTGCAAAATAGGTTTGAGCAAAAGTTATAGGCTCCTTACGAGGATCCCCATTTTGAGCTATAAGGTAACAAGCATATCGAGTTAGCATAAAATCACTTATAGTTCTTTTTGTTCCAGAGCCGATGTTAACCATTTTGTTGATCTCAACAAAATGGTTTTCAATGGGTATATTTGAATTTTTTGCAGCTTCTTTTGCTTTCTCAATTATTTTTGTAAAATTTCTCCACTCTGTGTATCCCAATATTTTCTGAATATCTCTAGCATACCAAAACTCTGTTGATTCATTTGGATATTTTTGGGCTATCTTACTAAAAGAATCTGTAAAGTATATTATTTTATCTTTATTCATAATCTATACCCTATTTATCTCCTTTAGCTTTTCCGCCATCCTCTCACGAACTTCAACCAACTCTTCCTCTAAATACTCAATCTCTAGTTGTACTGCATCAATATCAATCTCCTCCTCCTCTTCAAATGTATCCACATATCTAGGGATATTGAGATTAAAATCATTCTCTTTGATCTCCTCAAATTTAGCAAGATGTGAGTACTTCTCAACTTCAACTCTATCTGTATAGGTTTTCATAATTTTACTTATATGTTCTTTTGAAAGGGAGTTTTGGTTTTTACTAGAGATAAACTCTCTACTTGCATCAATAAACAATATATCTTTACACTTCTCATGTACTCCACCCTTCTCACGAGATCTATCAAAAATTAGGATAGCTACTGGGATATTGGTAGTTGGAAATAGATTTCCTGGTAAACCAATAACACCATCTAATAGGTTTTCTTCAATCATTTTTTGACGGATACGACCTTCAGCTGCACCTCTAAATAGTACTCCATGGGGAACCACTACAGCAACACGACCCTCTTTTTCAAGTGCGGTTTCCACCATATGGCTAATAAATGCCCAATCACCTTTGCTTTTGGGAGGAACTCCACGCCAAAATCTATTGTATTGATCGCTTTCAGCATTTTCAGCACCCCACTTATCTAGTGAAAAAGGAGGGTTTGCTACTACACAATTAAATTTTATTAAGGTATCATTCTCTACTAGTAAAGGAGTGTTTAAAGTGTCACACCACTCTATTCTAGAGCTATCAAAACTGTGAAGGAACATATTCATACGGCAGAGTGCCCATGTACTTCCATTTGATTCCTGCCCAAATAGGGCAAAGTCTCGATTCCCCACCTCTTTACCTGCTTGAATTAAGAGCCCTCCAGAACCACAGGCAGGATCACAGATACGATCACCTGGTTTTGGACCTGCTAGTTTAGCTACTAACTCTGTCACCTTAAGTGGAGTAAAGAACTCTCCTGCTTTCTTTCCAGAATCCGAGGCAAATCTTTCAATTAAATAGATATATGTATTACCTATTACATCCTCAGAAACAAGGCTAGGTTTCATATTGAGTTGTGGCTTGTTAAAATCCTCTAATAGTTGTTTTAAACGGCGATTACGATCTTTGGTTTTTCCTAGATTTGCTTCACTATTAAAGTCAATATTTCGGAAAACACCTTCTAGTTTACTTCTATTACTCTCCTCTATATGATCCAATACAATATTGATAAGCTCTCCAATATTTGTTGCCGACCTTCTTTCATAAAGGCTATAGTAGTTAGCAGAGAACTGATCTATAGTAATCTCTTCCCCAGTTTTTTCATCTTTTTGAGTAAGCTTTATAGTAGGAAGAATAAATCTTTCTCTTTTAAGCTTACGGTGAATACGGGCAGTATCATCACCATATTGTTTTTGATACTCTTCATAATGATCTTGCCATACATCAGAGATATATTTTAAAAATAGTGTTACAAGAATATAATCTTTGTATTGAGATGGATCTACAACCCCTCTGAAAGTATCACAGGCTGACCATGCCGCATTATTAATATCTTTTTGATCAATTTTACTGTTCATTTTTTTACTCCTCTTTCGCAAATTTTATTAGTGATATTGAAATATATTGTTCTTTTTTCTTCGCTAGTGTGTAAAGTAAATTTTGTTCATGTATAGATAGCTTAAATAGTTCTACTATCTTTTTCTGCTTTTCTAAAGTTGGTACTACTACCTCTAGTTCTTCAATGGCTTGTTTGCTAATCATTTTTTGGACAGTTCCCTTAGCCCTACTATTTAAAAATATCTGTGCTTCTCTCTGGTTTATATACCAGTTTAAATACTCAGGAATAATTTTATCTGGGTTTGTCACTCTTATCCTTAATAGGGGTGCAGCTACAACTGCTTTTCCTGGATCTTCAATGAGAACTGCTGCCGTAGTTATATGACCTCTAGATCTAAAGACTAGATCACCTTTTTTAGCTAGATGGTGTTCTTTAATGGAGTCGAGATCAATTTTGACTAGATTTTCACAGCTAACAATATTACTATCCATAAGATCTTTCATCTGAATAACTGCAATTTTACCACTTTCTGAGGTGTCAAGTCGTGATCTGAATGAGTACCCCATCTGTATATTTGCAAGATTTTTAACTTTCACTTAATCTCCTGTTTGTTTGCAGTAACATTATTTCTGTAAAAAGATAGTGATGCAAAATCCTTTTGTCAAGTTTTCTTTGCAGTAATATTATTACTGTAAGTATAGATGGTTTGGGAGAGTTTTTGAAATATTGAAATTTATATCTTAGCCCAGCTATTAAAACTACTTTAAAGTATATCTCTTATCAATAGTATTTAATAATGATTACTTCATGAGATTTTTAAATTATCCTAATCCTGCAAAAGATAATACCTATTTTACTTTTGTTTCTTCGGAGCCTCTAAAGATAAGAAAGGTTGGAGTTAAAATTTATACGGTA
>PDON01000028.1 GCA_002742935.1 Candidatus Cloacimonadota bacterium
ACAGAACAAAAGATGCTATTAAAATGATTAAATCAACTTAACAAAACTGTTAAAAATTATACTGGCAAAATTGTTAAATTTTATATTGTTATTAACAAGGTGATCCATTGCAGAAAAAAAATTAGGACGAAGTAATACGAAGTTGGTAGGCAGTCCGTTTAATTAGAAACTTTTTAATATTTTTTAAGTAAAATCTAATTAGTAACCTTTATAATATATGATTATAACCATGGAGTAGATTATGGCAAGACCAAAAACAAAAAAAGATCTTCTTGAAGCTTCAAAAAGCAACTTTGAAAAGCTAAATGAACTCATAAATAATCTTTCAGAAGAGGAATTTAACACAGAGTTTGATTTTTCAGATGATATAAAGAAAAAGGAAGCTCATTGGAGTAGAGATAAAAATATTAGAGATATTTTAGTTCACCTTTATGAGTGGCATCAACTGGCAATAAATTGGATAAATAGGAATAGAGAAGGAGAATCGGTAAACTTTCTACCTGAACCTTATAGTTTTAAAAACTATGGTGAAATGAATGTTAAGTTTTGGGAAAAACATCAGAAAACACCCTATGAAAAAGCTCTTACTATGGTAGCTGATTCCCATAGGAAGGTAATGAAAATAATTGATACCTTTACAGATGAGGAGCTATTCACTAAAAAACATTTCTCTTGGACAGGAACAACTAGCTTGGGAAGCTATCTTATATCATCTACTTCAAGCCACTATGATTGGGGTATAAAAAAGATTAAAGCCCATAAGAAAAATATAAAAAAATAGATACTCTCAAGTAGGATTAACAAAGTGCATTTTGTAAACTCAAAAACGATTTTATCATCTAAAAATAGTATGAATTTATATCGTGGTTGTTCCCATAATTGCATATACTGTGATTCCAGAAGCAGTTGTTACCAAATGAAACATAAATTTGAGGATATTGAGGTTAAAAAGAATAGTATTTACCTGTTGGAGAGTGTATTAAAGAGAAAAAGAAAAAAGTGCATGATACACCTAGGTTCTATGTCTGATCCCTATATTCCCCATGAGAAAGATCTAAAATACACCAGAAGGGCTTTGGAACTGGTACTTAAATATGATTTTGGTATAACTCTAATTACAAAATCTGATCTAATTTTAAGGGATCTGGATTTAATTAAAAAGATTAATGATAATACAAAGTGTGTAATTCAAATCTCTCTTACAACCTTTGATGATGATCTATGTAGAAAAATTGAGCAAAATGTAGCTACTACAAACAGAAGAGTAGATATTCTAAAAAAGCTTAATGAGATTAAGGTTCCTACCGTTGTATGGCTCTCCCCTATCCTACCTTTTATTAATGATACTGAAGAAAATATAAGAGGTCTCCTTAACCATTGTGTAGAAAATAAAGTTTATGGAGTGGTCTGCTTTGGTATGGGCTTAACCCTTCGTGAAGGAAATAGAGAATACTTTTATAGCCAATTGGATAGCTTGTTTCCTCATTTAAGGAGTAGATATATAAAAAAGTATGGAAATAGTTACAACATTATAAGTGAAAATAATGATAAACTTATGAGTGTTTTTTATAAAATCTGTAGAGATAATAATATTGTATGTAACAATAGATCTATTTTTGAGTATCTGAATAAATATGAACAAAAAATTGAAGATAAACAGATTACTATTTTTGATTTTTTATAGTAATTAATCTTTCTTATGCTGAAAAACTCAAATTTTATTCATAAAACTTCCCCCTTTTGCATTAAACCCCAAAAATAGCTATATTGAAAATATATAAAATCTTATTTAGGGTTATTCTATGAAAAATCTAGGTTTAGGAATACAAGAGTTATCAGAACTAAAAAAAATGACTATATTTATGTTGATAAAACAGAAATTATTCACAAAGTTATTACAACAGGAAAATACTACTTCCTTTCCAGACCCAGAAGATTTGGAAAATCATTGTTAGTAAATACAATGGGTGATATCTTTAATGGAAATAAAGAACTCTTTAAAGATACTTGGATATATGATAAGTGGAACTTTGAAAAGATATATCCCGTTATAAAAATAAGTTTTGCAGGTATTGGTCTTGAAAAGTTAAAACTCGATGATGCTCTTACCCTGCTATTAGATAATATTGCAGAAAAAAATGGAATTAAATTAACAAAACCGACCTATGCTTTAAAGTTTAGAGAACTGATAATAAAACTTAGCGATAAAAATCCCGTTGTAATCCTAATAGATGAGTATGATAAACCTATAATAGATTATGTTGAAGAGAAAACTTTACATATAGCTAAAGAAAACAGAAAAATATTAAGAAGTTTCTATTCTGTAGTTAAAGATTTAGATAAATATATAAAATTACTCTTTATAACAGGGGTTTCAAAATTTGCTAAGGTATCTCTTTTTAGTGAGCTTAATAATTTAACAGATATAACAATAAAAAAACAGTATGCAAATATAACAGGCTATACAGAAAAAGAGATTATTGACAACTATGGAGAATACCTAAAAGAGGTTGAGGAGGATCTTGAGCTTGATGAAAAAAAGGTAATGGAAGGGATGAAGCGATGGTATAACGGTTACTCTTGGGATGGTAAAACCTTTGTTTACAACCCATACTCCGTTATAAGTTTTTTGGGTGATAGGGAGTTTAAAAATTTTTGGTTTAAATCCGGTACTGCATCATTTCTACTTAAACTCATAAGGGAAAGAGGTATTGATGTAAGGGAGTATGATAAAGGTTTGTTGAGTGTAAGTGAAGAAGCTTTGGACTCTTACAATATCAATAGTATTAATATGACCGTTCTTCTATTCCAAACAGGATACTTGACTATAAAAAGTAAAGAGATTGATAAGTATAGTTATGCTTTGTCCTATAATCTAGGTTATCCAAATTTAGAAGTGAGAAGATCTTTTTATCTGTTTTTAGGGTCTGAACTTGCCGGAGTACAAGTAGATGTTCATTCAAGTAATATGAGAAAAATACTCTCCGCTTTCAGAAGTAATGATATGGAGCTTTTTATTAAAGTTATGAGATCTATTTTTGCATCCATTCCGGAGAATCTTTCCAGTGGAAGATATGAAAGCTACTACCATATTGTTATCTATCTAATTTTAATGTTCATTGGAACGGATATTAAGGTTGAAGAGAAAACAAACAAGGGTGTAATTGATGCTGTAGTCAAAACTGAAAACTACATCTATATAATGGAGTTTAAGATGAGCAGTGCAAAATCTGCTATGGATCAGATAAAGAGTAAAAAGTATTATGAAAAATATTTAAGTGACGATAGAGATATCATCTGCATGGGAGTAGCTTTTAGTAAAGAGGATAGGAATGTTGATGATTTTATAGTTGAAGAGATTGAGTAATCGAGAATTTAAAATAACGAAATTTATATTTTCTTTTAAAAAAAATAAACCCCCACTCCCCTATGAGTTTTTAAGAATATTCTACTTCTCATCTTTATTCATAAAATTTATCTCTTTTGGAACAACATTTACAAAATTTGTAAAGTTCTCAATTTGAGCTAAAGTACCAAGCAATATAAGCTTATCATCTTTTGATATAATTTGATCACCCGCAGGATTTAAAATAAGCTCTCCATCAATAGGTTTTACTCCAATAACCATAATTCCACCGGTTATGGATCTAATTTTTGATTCCTGTAATGTTTTACCAACAATAGGTGTTCTATCTTTAATAATAGCCTCAACAAACCTTACATTAAGATTCTTATCTCTAACCAAACTTGTTATAAGTTCAAGTGAAGCATTATGACAAACGGTCATAACCATTCTTCTAGCTCCAATCTGTGCCGGAGAGATAACTTTATCAGCTCCCGCTCTATAGAGAATCTTTTCACTTCTCTCCCCTGTACCTCTTGTTATAATATTTAAACTTTTATTCATCTCCCTTGCAGTAAGAGTTACATAAACATTAATGGAAGTATCAGACATAGAGGTTAACAAACCTTTTGCACTGGAAATATTTGCCTTTTCCAAAACTTTTTCATCTGTTGCATCACCTAAAATAGCTAGATATTTCTCTTTTAAAGCAGATTGAACTCTATCAAAATCAGTTTCAACAACAACAAACTCAACCTTTTCATGAAGAAGATTTTTACACGCTTCCCTTCCTACATTACCAAAACCACAAACAATTAAATGGTTTTTCATCTGTGATAATGATCTATTCATAATTCTCTCCTTAAAAAGATTTTTAAGCTCACCACTTACAAAAAATGAGATTGTATTGGTAGCAACATAACCAAAAAAACCAATACCTAAAATAATAAGTATTGAAACAAACATCATACCCCATTCAGATAATGGTTTTATAACACCATATCCAACAGTTGAGATGGTAATAACAGTCATATAAAAAGATTCAATAATGGAGTATTTTTCAAGATAATAAAAACCTAAAGTTCCAAATGAAAGTAGGATAAATATTCCAAAAATAGATATTTTAAAATTTTTATACATTTAAAACTCTTCTCAGTTTAATCATAATATCAAGAGGTCCTTCTCTAACTATCTCTAAACCACTATCTTTAAAAGAAAGAATAACAGATGATCTGTAACTTCCTGTCTTTCCCTTTAAAATACCCGAAACTTTTTTACACCATTTTTTATGTATTGAGTTATACTCTAAAAGCTCCTCTTCACCAGAAATATTTACACTTGTAGAAAGAAGCCCATCATTAAAGTAATCTGTCAAAGATTTTATAATATAATGATCTGTAAATCTAACAGCAATAGTATTGTAACCGTTTAGAAAAGTAAAATCTCTTCTAGGATTTTTCTCTCCAACAAGGGTTAATCCATTGGGCCAAACATATTTAGAAAGCTTATCTATAATACCTGAATCTACAACAGATTGAGAAAAATAGTTTTTAACCCTCTCAATGTTACTATCCAAAACAATAAAAGGTTTGTTCTCCCTTCTCTTTAACTCAACTATTTTTTCATGAGCCTTTTTAGAGGAGATTAGAGATGAAAATCCATAGATAGTATCTGTTGGAATAATTACAGGATTTTCTTTCTTTAATTGATCTATTATAAAATCTAAATTAACCATTTAAGCTATCTTTCCTATTAATTGATAAAAACTGTTAAGTTGCTCCTTAATATATCTAATTGTACCAAATATAATTATACCATCTTCATGGTCAGACATAACAAAAATACCACACTCTTTTCCTTCTGAAAGCTTACTTAAATTATTGGCAAGTTCACTACTACCATACTCTCCCAATACTTTGGTAAAGTTGTTCTTAAGCATATAGTTCCACAATCTTTTATGATGAATATGAGCAATAGAACTACATTTGGATCTTTCATATATATTAAAATGTGAAATAGATTCAGAGGATCCATTAATTAAGCCAAGAAAAAGAACCTCTCTCCTATCTATATCTACACTTTTAACCTCAACTATATCATTTTTTGTTAAATGTTTAATATGACCTGTCTGAGATCCTGTTATATAAAATTTTAAATCTTTTTTTCTCAAACTTACATTTCCAAAACCAATACCATTATTGTAAACACCAACAAAACCTTTATCGTGGGCAAAATCTCTAAGATCAATGAGATCTCTAATAATAGTACTATCATCAAGCTCAATATTTTTTCTGGAAAATTTAAATTTTATTACACCTTCATCCATTATTTGAAAATCCTTAAAATATCTTCTCTATTTGGCTTTATTAAACCTTTGTCAGTTATTAAACCTGTTACTAATCTACTAGGAGTAACATCAAATCCCGGATTATACACCTTAACTTTATCAGGAGTTAATCTGGTAGTAACAATATTACCCTCTTTGTCAACCCCTTCAATAGTAGTAATTTCACTCTCAGATCTATTTTCAATAGGTATCTCTTCTACTCCATCCTTAATAGTTAAATCAAAAGTAGAGATTGGGAGAGCTGCATAAAAAGGAACTTTATTGTCATAGGCTGCCAAAGCTTTTAAATATGTTCCAATTTTGTTACAGACATCACCATTAACAGATGTTCTGTCAGATCCTACTATTACAAGATCTACCATACCTTTTTGCATTAAAATACCACCGCTATTATCTGTAATTAAAGTTGATTTTACACCTTCCTCTAAAAGTTCATAAGCAGTGAGTTTACCACCTTGATTTCTTGGTCTTGTTTCATCAACCCATACATGAACGGGAATCCCCTCTTTTACAGCATGATATATAGGAGAGGTTGCTGTACCAAAATCTACAGTAGCCAACCATCCGGCGTTACAATGGGTTAAAATATTTACAGTATCACCCTTTCTCCTGTATATATCTCTGATTATCTTTAAACCATGTACACCAATAGATCTACACATCTCAACATCTTCATCTGCAATTATATTTGTCAAATCTTTAGCTATTTTTATTTTATTATCAAGATCTCCTTTAAGGTTGGAAATAACCCTTTCAACACCCCATTTTAAATTAATTGCGGTTGGTCTTGCTTCTTTTATCATCTCTACTTTTGAATCAAATTCAGATATATTAAAGATGCCATCTTTAATATCATTTAGTAAAAGATATACAGCGGCAGCTCCGGTTACTCCTATTAAAGGAGCACCTCTAACAACCATCTCTTTTATTGCATAAACAGCAGATTCGTAACTTTTAAGATCATAAAATCTAAGATCAAAGGGTAAAAACCTCTGATCAATTGCTTTTAGATACTTACCTTCAAACCATATGGTTCTATAATCTTTTCCACCTATTTTCAATTAAAACTCCATAGTAAAATAATTGTTAACACTGATAATTTATCAATTAATAAGAAAAAAAGAAATTACTTTATAATTTAACAAGTAGGATCTTACTTTAAAAGATACAAAAGTTAGAGGTTACGAAAATAGCAAAGAAACAGCAAAGATAGATTTTATTTCCATTCCTTCTTTACCCATGTAAACTAAAAATTTTTCATAGTTACCATTTAAAAAACTTACCTTTCTTTAAAGACTCTCACAACTCATTAAATAAATTCAACTTAATTATTTTTAGGCAGACACTAAGTAAATAGTAGATTAAATTATGATCATTACCTTTTTTTATATATCCAAAAAGATATTATATTTAAACAAAAAAAAAGGAGTATTAATGTACAGCTCTACATATATGAAACACTTCTCCTCTCCAAAAAATGTTGGTATCGTAGAGGATTCAAATATCTCAGTTGAGGTTGTAAATGAGGAGGAGGGCTGTTTTGATACGGTTCTTTTTACCGCTAAACTTGAAAATAATATGGTTGTTGATGCTAAGTATAAACTAAAAGCATGTTCTGGAACTATTGTTACATTTTCCCTATTTACAGAGATGATTAAAGGTAAAAACCTTGAATTTATAAAAAAAATTGATTATGCTACCATTAATGATGAACTTGGTGGTATTCCGGAAAAGAAAGCCCATAGTATCCGCCTTGTTCTTGAAGCAAGAGATAAAATGTTAAAAGAAAAACTATAGGAGTTTAAAATGAAAATTACTAAAGAGATGTCTATTACAGAAATAATCAAAACTTATCCTGAAACAGCTTCTGTTTTCCAAAGTTTTAATCTAGGTTGTATAGGTTGTATTGCCGCAAGTTTTGAAACATTGGAAGATGGACTAAATGCTCACCAACTTGATGTTGAAGAGGTTCTTAGAGAGCTTAACAAAGTGGTAGGATAAAGAAACTATTCATGTCATAATAATGAAAAGGTCTCGTTTTTGCGAGACCTTTTTTGTCATATTGATATTTAACACAAGTGTGACTCTTGTAGTAAAATCAAAATAGAGAGAACTTTAATATGAATAATCTTTTTGTTTGGAATAAGGATTTTGAAACAAACCTTAGAGATGTAGATGAACAGCATAAAACACTAATTGAACAAGTTAATATTTTAAGTGAAAATCTACTCAATGATACACTTAATTTTAATGATTTAGAAAATATTTTTAAGAAACTTATTGAATATGCTGTATTTCATTTCTCACATGAAGAGAATCTGATAGAAAATAAACAGATCTACTCTAAACATGTTGAAGAGCATAAAAAAAGCCACAACAATTTTGTTGAAGAAGTAAAGTTTATGTACTCTGATATCTATTCCGATAAGTTTGATATAATAAAAGGTAAAAATTTAAGAGATTTTTTAATACATTGGCTTGCTTTTCATATACTTGAGGAGGATAAAGATTTAGCTGAGCAGATTTTTTTAATAGATAAGGGTTACACTCCAAAAGATGCTTACAATCAAATAACGGTAAAAAAAGATAGTAGGACCAAACCTTTAATAAAATCGTTAAAGGGTATTATGGAAGTTTTAACAATAAGAAATAGGGAGTTAAGAAATTTAAAAGAATCTCTTGAAATGAAGGTAAAAGAGAGAACCAGAGAGCTTCATATAGCCAATAAAATCCTTGAAGAGAAATCAACTACAGATCAACTAACAAAACTTAAAAATAGAAGATATGCAATGAAAATTCTTAAACTATTATGGGAAGAATCAATAGAAGAGAACTCTCAACTCTCAACTCTTATAATTGATGCTGATCATTTCAAAAAAGTTAATGATACATGTGGTCACGGAGCCGGAGACAGAGTATTAAAAGAGATTTCAAAAACACTTAAAGATTCTGTAAGAACAGATGATATTGTATGCAGACTTGGTGGTGATGAATTTTTAATTATTTGCCCAAAAACAGATATTAAAGGTGGTGTTTTAGTGGCAAATAATATACTCTCATCTATAAATAATCTAAAAATTCCTTTAAGAGATAATCTATACTATAATGGTAGTGTTAGTATTGGTGTTGCATCATCAATTGGATTGGAAACTGTTGAAGATCTTATAAAAAAAGCTGATAAATATGTTTATATTGCAAAAAAAGATGGTAAAAATTGCGTTAGACATGAAAACTTTTTGTTTATATAGTATCTATAAAGAGATTAACAAAGACCGGAGAATTTTAAATAAAAATAAGTTCCAATGAAAACAGCTTAAAATGGTTAGATAGGAGAAAATCTGTTTTAATACCTACCACAAACAAGCAGTTAAGATAAGTTCTCGTACCTTTTTCAGTAGATCCAAATCTACTCACAGTATATAAATTTGGGATAAAATCTTTTTAAAAAATGATTTTATCCCAAACAAAAGCAATAGAAATATTATAATACTAATCTTCTACAATACCAATTAAAACTCCACTCACATTCCAACTATTGTGCATATTTCCTTCATCATCACCTTGATCAATTATAAGTTTTAGCTTATGTTTACCACTCTTTAATTCATAAAGCGGAATATAGTAAGGTGTTGTTAAAGTCGCCGGAGACCAGTTGGATCTACTTAAATCTGATGATGATAAACCGTTGCCAAAGTTTCCTGATGCAGGATTTGACATTCTATATGTTCCACTATCCTCTCTCCAAGGTATAATTCTAAAGATCTCATTACCATCTATAACTATTTTGTTTACATGTTTTGTAAACTCATCACCGGATCCCCAACCACCATGACCTGTGGTAGTAAATCTAAGCTGAAGATTTTTCACATTCTCAGGGAGATTAAACTCAACCTCTAAAGTATCCCCTTTAAAAAGTGTTCCATAGTTCTGTCCTGACATCTCCATTATGTTTACAGTATTAAACAGAGGCTCAATATATCTTTCAATCTTCTCTTCACTGTATTGGGGATATAGATCGAGCTCTAAACTTACCTTATGTCCACCCTTATCATAGTTTCCAATAAACACTCCAACCCAGATCTCTCTATCTTCAATAAGCTCTGTTATCTCCTGTTTATACACTACAGAATCTTGCCAATTATACCCGTCAATAACACTTTTTGAATTAAAGTGAGAAACACCAAAAGAGGTATAGAATCTCATGAGATCAATGAGAGGGTAGTAATCTCCGGTTTTCATTACACCTTGATACTCTTTACCATTGTTCGCCTTAAATACAGGTAGTTTATCCAAACCATTTTCTAAAGCTTTTAAAAATGTATCATCTTTTGATGAAAAAGTGAATAGAGAGCCGACTCTATCATAGGAATCCCCATTTGACCAATTTGTTAATTTAGCAAAGATATAATAGTTATAGTAATCTTTTGGAAGTGTAACTTTTTTCATAACTACCGTACCTTTTGAAAAGTGATATACCTTTGAAAGATCATCAATAGGTTCATTTACAAAATCACCGTCAAAGTAGACCTGCTCCCTGTCAAAGATATTCATGGTAATATACCTTGAATCTATAACCATTCTCTGATATTTTGCTTCTGTTACTGTTTCTTGGTCTGCTTCAAGATATTCAGGAAGCTTAAAATCCTCTACCTCTTCAATAGATTTTGCAACAGCAGTATAGTTACCATTAACAACATACTTTAGAACCAAGCTGTTTTGAGGAAAATTTTGATACCAAGGAGAACCTTTTATATCAGCTTCTGTGGTAAACCAAATCTCAACCTTATTGGAAAAAACATAGTAAACACCCTTTTTACACTTGTAACCTAAAATCTCAAGATCACTATCCTCAATTTTTGGTTCAGGAAAATCTGAAAATGGGGTTTCAACCCTAAAAATCTTATCTCCGGTATCAAGCATCTTAACCGAGATCTCCTCATCATGATCCGCATAAAGCTTCTCTTTATCACCATCCTTTGAGAATAGAACAATATCATCACTATTAATAATAATCTTCTCATCAATAGGTTTTCCATTGTATAGCCTCTCATATTTTATCTCATAGGTTTTACTCAAAGCAAGTGAGGTAAAAACCAATAGGAGTAAGCTCAATTTTTTCATTATTTTATCTCCTCTTTTTTTGTTAATAATTTTGATTATTAAAGATAGTAAAAAAGTTTTAAATTCCCACTGATTATTATTGTTAAGGTTGGATTTTATCTAAATAAAAACAATATCAAAAAAAAATCTTTCAAATTA
>PDON01000074.1 GCA_002742935.1 Candidatus Cloacimonadota bacterium
GATATTACTCCAAATAAGGTCATAGAAATAGCAGAAGAACAAAAATATATTGCTAAATTATTTGAATTTTAAAATGGGTGTTAAATTTCGGAAGACAGGTGAGACTAGGTTTGCGAAGAAATTTGCAATGGATCTATACCTTGAATGCTCTATCTGATATATATTTTTTAATTCATCATTTACAGTTTCTATTAGCGATCTTTTTCTTAACAGAACCTTTTCTGAATTAGTCAAAATTTGTCCTTTCATATTCTTCCTAAGTTTTGTAATTAAATTTATTCCATCTACAAATAATAGTTCTTTTAATGTTGTAGAAATATAACCTTTATCCCCAAATATCTTACCAAATATTCTTTTGATAAAATTTTTATCTTTAAGTGGCTCTCTATCATCTACATTTCCTGGAGTTATAAGAAAACTCAAAATTTCACCTTTATCATTTATTACTAAATGGAGTTTAAAACCATAAAAGAAACCTACACTAATATGTACTCTTTTTGCTAAACCTTTAAATACTTTATGGTTGTGAATTCTTTTATTATGGCAAACTTTAAGACGAGTTGAATCAATAAATGAAATTCCTGTACACTTACCCGTTCTTTTCAAACCTAAAAAATATAACATGGGTAGAATACAGTTCTTTTGTAATTCAACAAACCTATTGTAAAAAACTAAATTAGGAAACTCTTTCTTGTAGTTATTCCTTATCGTTTTATTATAAAAACGCTTTAAAGTTTTCTCATTACTAGAGTGAAACATTATCAATATAGTGATTATTTCACTTCTTGACATAATACTAGATTTATTTCTATTCTTCGGGGTATTAGAACTAATTGATCTACTCTCCATATATTTATCAAAGGTTTTAATAAAATCATCAACTTCACAGAAAATTTTTATTATATTGTATATGTTATTTATATTGATCATGAAAACACCATTTATTTTATTATTTACTGTAACAAAAAATATAATGTGTTTTCTGATCAATTAATATCAAAAAATACTTTTTTATATCGAACTCAGGTTAAATATAGAATAAAAATAGGGAGTTTAAACAACATGAAAGAGATAATCAATGGACTTAATGGGAAATCTTCATCAGTAAAAAAAGTGAGCTACAGAGATTCAGATGAGTATCAATTTGCAGGATACTACATAACTTGCCCATATTGTGAAGAGGAGTATTATACAGAAGAGGAGGGTGAAATTTATTGTAAGGAGTGTGGAGAACAGTTTACCATAGATGAAGAGACAAAAGAGCCTATTGGTTTAATAATAGAATACCCACATTGTCATGAGGAGTACTATACAGAAGAAATAGGTAGAATTGAGTGTAGAGAGTGTGGTGATGAGTTTACTCTGAGGAAGAGATAGGTTTGCTGTGGGTAATTTTATCTATTTTATTTTAATAAGATATTTATATATTAGAGTATTGGCTTTATAAATTTGGTCATTATAGAGAACATAACATAGGTAGGTTTAGTTGTAAAAAAGTAAAAAAAGAGGTGTTTATGAAAATAGAAGAGATATTGGAAAGTTTAAAAAAATTGATCTTTATAAAAAGTATCCTCAATTAGTTCCATTTGTTGGAGATAACTATATTAGTGATAAACACAAAAAATTAATGGTTATTGCTGAAAGTCATTATTTACCAAATGGAAGTACAGCACACTTATCCCCAGAAGAGTGGTATAATGGAGATGATAAACGCTTAGATTCAACTGAAAAAAGTTGGATAGCTACTAGCGACATTGTTCGATATTCCGGAAATAGAATTTTCAATAATATCTATAATGCTCTTATAGAATCGGGAATTGATTCTGATGGAGCAAAAGAGCAGATATTTTTTATGAACTATTTTCAAAGACCAGCAATAGAAAAACGCTCTTTTAAAAATGTTTGTACTCAACTCGACAAAGATGAAGCTGACAAGAATCTAAGAAAAGTAATATCAATTTTAAAACCTGATCTAATAATCTTTGTGAGTAAATATGCCGTAGTAGTTGCAGAAGAAACTGAGTTGTGGAAGTTTACAAATACCATAAATTGTATTTATACTTACACAAACCATCCATCAACTGTTTGGTGGAATAAAGCAACAAGACCAGATTTTTTTAAAGGAAGAACGAGTAAAGAGCATTTTAAATTCTTTTTAAAAGAGAATAAGTTTATTATTGACTAAAAATAACATCATTTATTTTTAAATATTTAAAAAGGGCGAAGATTTCGCCCTTTTTATTATATAGAAAGCTAAAATTTACTCTCCAATGCTTCTTCAAGTTTATAGATTTTAGCAATTGCGTGCAACGATTATATACTATTTTTTAAAGTTCTACTTTTAACCTCATAATCAAATAGGTTTAAAATTAGATCTCCTTATTAAAAAATGGACATTTTCTTAAATCCCCCCTACACAACGTAAAGAAAATTATTACCCAATATTAGCCTTATCCTTCAACTCTTTTTATACCCTTATCGCTTATATCCAATCTTGTATAACTATTTTCAAAGCTTATACTTGAAACTTTATTGTATGCAGATTTTTTAGCTTCTAAAAGAGTTTTACCATAACCTAAAACACCTAAAACACGACCACCATTAGTGTAAAACTTTCCAGCTTCAATTTTTGTTCCGGCATGGATAACAGAATTACTGTCAAACTTTTCAACTCCTCTAATAAGTTTACCCTTTTCATAAGAGTTTGGATACCCTCCACTTGCCATTACAACACAAACAGAGTAGCCCTCTTTTGAATTTATGATACCGTTTGAGTTTAACTCACCCTTAGCTGATTTTAGAAGTAAGTTTCCGAGATCTCCATCCATTTGAGGAAGAACAACTTGAGTTTCAGGATCGCCAAACCTACAATTAAACTCTACAACCTTAGGACCCTCCTTAGTAATCATTATACCTGTAAAAAGTAGTCCTGAAAATGGAGCTCCTTCACTAACCATACCCTTTAAAGTTGGTTTTATAATATCCTCTTCAATATTTTTAAGTAGCTCAGGGCTAACAACAGGGGCAGGGGCATAAGATCCCATTCCTCCGGTATTTGGTCCTTTATCTCCGTCATATATGGCCTTATGATCTTGAGCAGGAGGAAGTATAACATAGTTCTCTTCACTGCAAATAGCAAAGATTGAAGCTTCCTCACCAATCATAAACTCCTCAACAACCACCTCTTTACCTGCATCTCCAAAAACTTTATTTATCATCATATCTTTTAGAGTAGATTTTGCTTCATCTAAACTATTACATATTACAGCACCTTTCCCTGCAGCATTACCACTTGCTTTAATAACAACAGGTATTGAGTGATTTTCCACATATGATAAAGCTTCATCATAATTGGTAAAATTTTGATAGTTTGCAGTTGGTATATTGTACTTTTTCATTAAATCTTTGCTGAAAGCTTTACTGCCCTCAATCATTGCTGCTTTTTTTGTTGGACCAAAAGTAGCAATCCCATTTAATTGAAGATAGTCGGTAATACCATTTATTAAAGGATCTTCAGGACCTACAACAACAAGATCTATTCCGTTACTCTTTACATAATTTACTATGGATTTAAAATCAGATATGTTAAGGTTTACATTTTCAGCAATCGCCTCTATTCCTCCATTTCCCGGAGCACAATAGATTTTATGACCTTCACTCTTCAATTTATTTCCAATGGAGTGTTCTCTTCCTCCGGAACCAATAATTAAAACATTCATAACCTACAACCTTACTTTGGATATAAAACTTAAGTAAAACATAATAATTTTTTCTATTTAAAAACAGAAATTAATATAAAAAAAATGGAAGCCTCAGCTTCCATTTTTTTACTAATCTATAGTTCAGGTTTATCTACAGGCTTCTCCTCTTCAGCCTCCTCAATAATCTTGTAAGGATCTACCCCCTTAGACTCTACATTTATATAGTTATATCTGGCTAAACCTGTACCACAAGGAATTAGGTTGCCCATAATAACATTCTCTTTTAAGCCTTCTAAGTAGTCTACACTAGATTTGATTGCAGCATCTGTAAGAACCTTAGTTGTTTCCTGGAAAGAAGCAGCTGAAATGAAACTGTCAACCTGTAGAGAAGCTTGAGTAATACCAAGTAGAAGTGGTTGGAATGTAGCTAGTTCAGCATCTCTTACTACAACCTCTTTCTTACCCTTCTCAACAAGCTCTTTGTTCCTCTTCTCAACATCATAGCTTTCAAGAAGAGCTCCCTCTTCAAGATCACTTTCACCCGGATCTACAACAACAACCTTACCAAGAATATCATCATTAGCTTTTGCAAGATTTAGCTTACTAACTTGATCTCCCTCTAAGAACATAGTATCACCAGGGAAGATAATCTTAACCTTTTGAAGCATCTGTCTAACAATAACCTCAATATGCTTATCATTAGGGTTAACACCGGACATTCTATACACCTCTTGGATCTGCTTAACAAGGAACTCCTGAACCTTGTTTGTTCCTAAGATTTTTAAAATATCGTGGGGCTTAATTGAACCGTCAGTTATTCTTTCCCCTGCATAGATAAAATCTCCCTCATGAACTAAGATATGCTTACCTCTAGGAACAAGATAAGTTCTCTTCTCATCAGAGTTGATATCCTCAACAATAATCTGCTGCTGAGTACCCTTGAAATCACCGTATTTAATCTTTCCGTCAATCTCAGAAATAATTGCAGGATCTTTAGGGTTTCTTGCTTCAAACAGCTCTTGAACTCTTGGAAGACCACCGGTAATATCCTTAGTCTTTCCTGAAGCTCTCTGCATCTTAACAAGGGTTTGACCGGCTTTAACTTTATCGCCATCCTCAATCTCTAGAGATCCACCGGTAGGAGGAAGATACTTAGCTATCTCCTTACCCTCATCATCAACAATAAGAATTGCCGGTTTAAGTTTTCTTTCCTTAGGCTCAATCATCTCTTTTATTGTTCTACCAATCTTGTCATCAACAATCTCTTTATATGTAGAACCTTCAACAATATCCCTAAATACAATTGTTCCATCAACATGTGAAAGAATTACACTGCTAAACGGATCCCAATTACAAATTGTAGTACCCTTCTTAACTTTCTGCTTATCTTTTACATGAAGAAGCGATGCGTAAGGGATCTCATCATTTAAGACCTCTTTACCTTGGCTGTCAGTTATTGTTACTTTTCCATTTCTTCTAACAACAACTTTTCTACCACCATATTCAACAGTTTCAACATACTCAAGATTAACCGTTCCATCATAAGGAGCTTCAACACTTGATTTAGTAGTTGTCAAATCAGCAGATCCTCCAACATGGAAAGTTCTCAATGTAAGCTGAGTACCAGGCTCTCCAATGGATTGAGCAGCAACAATTCCTACAGCCTCTCCTATGTCAACAACCTTCTTTGTAGCCAAGTTGATACCATAACACTTAGAACAAACACCCTTTTTAGCTTCACAAGTTAAAACTGATCTAATCTTTACAGATTCAATATCGTGAGATGCTATTTTTTCAGCAAGATCCTTAGTTATAAGATCTCCCGCGTTCGCAATAACCTCTCCATCAACATTGTTTTTATAATCAATAACATCATCTGCTAAAACACGACCGTAGATTCTATCCTCAATTCTATCAACAATTTGATCACCCTCTTTAAGGTGTCCCATCTCAATACCCATAATGGTATTACAATCCTCTTCGGTAACAACCACATCTTGACTTACATCTACAAGTTTTCTTGTTAAGTAACCGGCATCAGCTGTTTTAAGAGCTGTATCTGCCAGACCCTTTCTACCACCGTGAGTAGAGATAAAGTAGTCAAGAACAGAAAGACCATCCATAAAGTTAGTCTTAATAGGGTTCTCAATTACAGAACCTGAAGAAACATCTATACTCTTTTGAGGTTTTTGCATAAGACCCCTTATACCACAAATCTGCTTGATCTGAGTTTTGGAACCCCTTGCTTTAGAATCCATCATCATATAAACAGGATTAAAACCCTCTTCATCATTTTTTAGGTTCTCATACATATCTGTCTCAATGCTGTTAACAGCCTTAGTCCAAACATCTACAACCTTATTATATCTTTCCTTATCTGTAATAATACCCTCTTCATAGTGAGATCTAAGCTTCTCAACCTCTTTTTCAGATTTTTTAAGAACCTTATCCTTCTCCGCAGAGATTACAAAATCATCAAGACCAATACTGATACCGGATTTTGTTGCATAACCAAAACCGAAAGCTTTCAATCTATCAAGGAATTGAGCAGATTCACTAAAGTTAACCTTCTCAATAACCTCTTCAATAACTTTCTCTACATTTGAAGAAACCATCACTTGGTTATAGAACTGCTTCTCTTTAAGTTCTTTAGGTAAAATATCATTGAAAAGAACCCTACCCGGAGTAGTATCAATCCACTCATCTTTATATCTATATTTAATCTTTGAGTGATACTTCAAAACATTAAAATCAATTGCTAAAAGGATCTCTTCAAGTGAATTGAAATATTTACCCTCTCCAGGTAAACCTGATTTCTCCTTAGTCATATAGTAGATACCCAAAACCATATCCTGAGTAGGGAAAGCTATTGGTCTTCCTGTTGCAGGGTGAAGTAGGTTTTGTGAAGCTAACATTAAGAATCTTGCCTCAAGCTTTGCTTCCGGTGAAAGTGGAAGGTGAACAGCCATCTGGTCACCATCAAAGTCGGCATTGAAAGCCTTACAAACAAGTGGGTGTAACTGAATTGCCTTACCCTCTACAAGAGTAGGTTGGAAAGCTTGAATACCCAATCTGTGGAGAGTAGGAGCCCTGTTAAGCAGAATTGGATGACCATCAACCAACTCCTCTAAAAGTTCCCAAACCTTATCAGTACCTTTTTCAATCTCTTTTTTAGCATTTTTAATAGTGCTTACATTATCATCATACTCAATAAGCTTTCTGATTAGGAAAGGCTTATAAAGAGCCAAAGCCATCTCTTTTGGAAGTCCACATTGATTTAGGTTAAGCTGAGGACCTACAATAATTACCGATCTACCGGAGTAGTCAACCCTCTTACCGAGAAGATTATTTCTAAATCTACCCTGCTTACCCTTTAAGGAGTCAGAAAGAGATTTAAGAGGTCTCTTACCATCACTTCTTACAACTGTGTTCTTTCTACTATTATCAAATAGAGAGTCTACAGCTTCCTGAATCATTCTCTTCTCATTTCTGATAATAACTTCAGGAGCTTTAATCTCTAAAAGCTTCTTTAAACGATTATTTCTAATAATAACCCTTCTATAAAGGTCATTAAGATCAGATGTAGCAAATCTTCCACCCTCAAGAGGAACAAGCGGTCTAAGTTCCGGAGGTATTACAGGAATAACATCCATTACCATATACTCAGGTTTATTCTGCTCAATATTTCTCTTGAAAGATTCAATGACATTCAACCTTTTTAAGATTTCAGTTTTAACAATCTCAGATCTTTCAGTTTTGATTCTCTCTCTATAATCAAAAGATATCTTTTTAATATCCAACATAGAAAGAAGAGTTTTTACCGCTTTAGCACCAATCTCAGCTATAAACCAATCCTCTTCAGGAAGATCATCTTCATGCTTTTCAACCTTATCAATTATAGTGTTGTAATCAGTTTCAGTAATAAGCGATTTAAACTTTAAATCCTTAACTAGATTAACAATATCTTTATCTATAAGATCCTTTACAAGATCGTTAAATTGTGCCAGCCCAAACTTTTCAGACTCTGACAGTTTTAAAAGATCCTTATCTACATCAACAAGATTTATTAGAGGCTCTAAAAAATCCTCTTCATCGTGGAGTTTTGAAAGAACTCTTGCTCTTATCTCCTTTTCACGAGGTTTTCTCTCTCTGTTTTTATCATTTACAATGCCATCAATAAACTCATCAAGCTCTCTAACTCTTTCCTTTAGTTGATTAAAGAGTTCTTCATTACCCTCTGACTCAAAATTAACAAGAAAATCATTTGTTAATTCTAAAGCTTCAGCAAGCTGAGAACCATTTTTTATTGAGTGATTAATAACCTTTTCAATATCCCCCATATATGAGTGATACTTTTGAAGAAGATCTTTATTGTGGTTTTCAATAATTCTCTGATAGTTATCTATTACAAAACCATTCTGAATTACAGCATACTTTTCATAATATATAATCTCTTCAAGAGTTTTTACCGTATACTCTAAAAGATTTCCAATTTTTGAAGGTAAAGCTCTAAAGAACCATATATGAACAACCGGAACTGCAAGTTTAATATGACCAATTCTCTCTCTTCTTACGCTTCTCTTATTTATCTCTACACCACATTTATCACAAACAATACCTTTATATCTTATACCCTTATATTTACCACAAGAGCATTCCCAATCCTTTGTTGGTCCAAAAATCTTTTCACAGAAAAGGCCATCTTTTTCAGGTTTATATGTTCTATAGTTAACAGTTTCAGGTTTGGTAACCTCTCCTCTACTAAGCTTTAAAATCTTATCAGGGCTCATTAGTTTAATAGTAAACTTTGAATAGGTTTTATGTAGGACATCTCTCTGTCTAAATCTATGAATTTGCATTACAAAGCTCCATTTTATTGCTAGTTAAAAGCTTTGGGGAAAGCACCCCAAAGCCAATAATAATTTTTAGTCAAGCTTTACATCAAGACCAAGGCCCTGAAGCTCTTTTAACAATACATTAAAAGACTCAGGAATACCAGGTTTTGAAATTGGTCTACCTTTTACAATAGCCTCATAAACCTTAGTTCTACCATTTACATCATCACTCTTATAGGTTAACATCTCTTGCAACAGATGAGTAGCACCGTAAGCTTCAAGTGCCCAAACCTCCATTTCACCAAACCTCTGACCACCAAATTGTGCTTTACCGCCAAGAGGCTGCTGGGTAATTAGAGAGTAAGGACCAATATCCCTAGCATGTAACTTATCCTCAACAAGGTGAGAAAGTTTAAGCATATAGGTATATCCTACAGTAATCTGCTGATCAAACTCTTGTCCTGTTAAACCATCATAAAGAGTTGCTTTACCTGAAATTGGTAGATTAGCCTCTTTTAATCTATTCTTAACATCTTTTAATGAAGCCCCGTCAAAAACCGGTGTAGCGAACTTAACACCCAATTTTTTAGCAGCCCAACCAAGATTTGTCTCAAAGATCTGACCCGGGTTCATACGGGAAGGTACACCAAGAGGGTTTAGAATAACATCTACAGGTGTTCCATCTTCAAGGTATGGAAGATCCTCTGTAGGTACTACTCTGGCAACAATACCCTTGTTACCATGTCTACCCGCCATCTTATCACCAATCTGAATCTTTCTCTTCTTAGCAACATAAACCTTAACCATCTGTAAGATTCCCGGAGGAAGCTCATCACCATAAAGTATATTCTGTCTCTTTCTCTGGTAAGTTACATTTGCCTGATCATACAGAATAGCCATATCTGAGATAACTTCAGAGATCTTCTCATTTATCTCCTCTGTATCTGTCCAATTGCTCTGAAGATTTATCATATCAAAACCAAGCTTTTCAAGATCTTTAAGTTTTGGTTTTACACCTGCCTTAATGACTGTAACTCTCTTATTATCTCTAAGCTCAATTATATCGTTTGTAATTTTAACATTCTCTAAAACTTTAAATAACTCTTTTGCTCTCTTCTTCTTTAAAGAGTTAACTTGAAGTTCAAAATCATCTTTAAGTTTTTTCTGCTCCTGCTTATCCTTCTCCTTATTGAGAACACCTTTCTTCTTTCTTGCATAGATTTTAGTCTCAATAACTATACCTTTATCACCAGGTGGAACCCTCAAAGAAGCATCTTTAACCTCTCCGGCTTTCTCACCAAAAATAGCTTTAAGAAGTTTATCTTCAGGAGTTAGGTTAACCTCTCCCTTAGGAGTAACCTTACCAACAATAATATCTCCGGCTCTAACCTCAGCTCCAACCCTGATAACACCCTCGTCATTAAGGTCTTTAGTTGCCTCTTCACTAACATTAGGGATCTCTCTTGTAAGCTCCTCTTCACCTCTCTTTGTCTCTTTTACCGTAATCTCATACTCTTTAATATGGATTGAGGTAAAGATATCCTCTGTCACCATTCTCTCACTAAGAATGATAGCATCCTCAAAGTTATAGCCGTTCCATGACATATATGCCACAAGAACATTTTGACCAAGAGCCAACTCTCCTCCATTTGTAGCAGCACCATCAGCTAAAACATCACCTTTTTTAACCTTAGCACCCACACTAACAAGAGGCATATTGTTTATACAAGTATCTTGGTTTGTTCTAAAAAATTTAATAAATTCATGGTTAACAATATCAGCAGGATTATCAGATCCTGAAGGCATAATCTTACAACCCCTTGCATCAATCTTTACAACGGTTCCATCACATTTTGCAGTAATAAGAGCTCTGGAATCCTTTGCAATTATCTCCTCCATACCTGTAGCTACAAGTGGAGCATCTGTTCTAAGCAATGGTACAGCCTGTCTCTGCATGTTTGAACCCATTAGAGCACGGTTTGCATCATCGTGATCTAGGAAAGGGATAAGTGCAGCAGCTGCCGATACAACCTGAGTAGGGGTAACATCCATATAATCAATCCTTGAAGGATCTACCAGATTGAAATCACCTCTCTGTCTTACATTTATAAGATTATTCTTGAAGTTTCCATTCTCATCAATAGCTGCATTTGCCTGAGCAATTGTAGCTCTATCCTCTTCATCTGCAGTTAAGTAAACAATCTCATCTGTTACCTTACTATTAACAACTTTTCTATATGGAGTTTCAATAAATCCCATATTATTAACTCTTGCATAAGTAGCTAAAGAGGAGATAAGACCAATGTTTGGACCCTCAGGAGTTTCAATAGGGCAAAGTCTTCCATAGTGGGTGTAGTGAACATCACGGACCTCAAAACCGGCTCTGTCTCTAGTCAAACCACCAACACCGAGAGCTGAAAGCCTTCTCTTATTGGTAATCTCAGCTAGAGGATTTACTTGATCCATAAACTGAGAAAGTTGGTTAGTACCAAAGAATGAGTTGATTACACTTGCCAATGTTTTGATATTGATAAGGTCAGATACAGCCAGTTGATCCTCTGGTTTTGCAAGAGTCATCTTCTCTCTTATTGTTCTGGACATTCTGGAAAGTGCAATACCAAATTGATTACCAAGTTGCTCACCAACAGTTTTTACCCTTCTATTACCTAAGTGGTCAATATCATCAGTTATCTTTTTTCCATTTTTAATAGCTAAAAGCTCTTTTAATATCTCTAAGATATCATATTGAGTAATTATTGTAGTATCAACATAAGCTTCCTCAAGAAGGGTAAGCATATCAGCTTTTTCCTCTTTACTGCCTTTATCAAGCTTCTTAAGGATCTCCTGAATCTTCATAGTTCTAAAGTTACCGTCAGGATCAAACTTACCAACCCTTACTTCCCTCTTAACATCGGTATCAACTCTCAAACTATTTATAATATTATCTACCTTAAGATCCATTTTTTGATTTATTCTATATCTACCTACTTTACCTAGATCATATCTCTTCTCATCTAAGAAAAGTCTTTCAAAATGTTTTCTGGCAGTTTCCAAATCAGGGGCTTCAGTTAATCTAAGTTGCTCATATATATAGAGAAGAGCTTCCTCTGTTGAAGTACTCTCATCTCTTTGAATTGTATTATAAACAATGTTAAACTTTAATCTTGATTCAGGTTTAATAAGTCTTAGACTCTTTACCTTATTCTCAAGAAGAAGAGAAATTTTCTCTTCAGTAAGCTCAGTACCTGCAGGGAATACAATCAAATCTTCCTGCTCTCCTTCGTACTGATCAGATGTCTTTTTTGAGAAATCTAAACCCTCATACAAACTTCTTCCAACAAAGGATTCAGAATTTTTCTTTGTAAGCTTAACTGTTTCATCAAGCTCAAAAACATCCATAATTTCTTGATCTGTAGAGTATCCAAATGCTCTCAAGAAAGTTGTTACAGGAAACTTTTTTCTCCTGTCAATATATACTTGAAAGCTATCATTAATAGTTGTCTCAAACTCTAACCAAGAACCTCTAAACGGAATAATCTTTGCCGAATAAAGTGTGGTTTGATTTGTATGCAATTTTGATGAGAAAAACACACCGGGAGATCTGTGAAGCTGAGTAACAATAACCCTTTCTGCTCCATTAATGATAAATGTACCTTTGTCGGTCATTATTGGTAGAGTACCAAAGTAAACGTCGGACTCAACTGTATGATCGTATAGATCTTGATCCTCTGAAGTTTTATAGGAAAGCCTTAACTTAACTTTCAAGGGAGCACTGTAAGTAGCACCTATTTCTTGGCACTCCTTTACCTTGTATTTTGGCTGACCTACATAATAATCAATGTACTCAAGGAGATATCTTTCTCTATTATCAGTAATCGGGAAGGTATTTTTAAAAACTTGGTTTAGACCAATGTTCTCTTTCTTATCCTTCTTAATACCCTTTTGGAGAAATTTCTTAAAAGAGACCATTTGAAGATCTAGAAGATCTGGCATTTCCAAAACTTTTTCAATCTGAGCAAACGATATTCTTTTACCTTTGTTCTTCTTAGCCAATTATGAACCTCCTGATATGTATATATATTTTCTTTAATAAACGCTTCTCATCATAACTAAAAACTTCTTGATCATGTGTGTAAATCCTATTTTGGGAAGATAGAACAGAAACATAAAGTTATACCTGTAGTTATGATCAAAAACAATAGACACTTGAACTACTTTTGAGCTTATAGGGGGTAAATCTCTATAATGCAAAGAAAAGTTACCCGCCAAAAGCAGGTAACTTTTCATAAAGCAGCAACTCTAAATTTAGAAGTTTACTTAAGGTCCGCTTGACCACCAACCTCTTCAATTTGAGCTTTGATTTTTTCAGCGTCATCTTTAGCAACAGCCTCTTTAACAGTTGCAGGAAGTCCGTCAACCATAGCTTTTGCTTCTTTAAGACCAAGACCAGTGATCTCTCTAATAGCCTTGATAACCTGAATTTTCTTGTCTCCAGCAGAAATAAGAACTACATCAAACTCGCTCTTCTCTTCTTCTTGAGCCTCTCCAGCAACAGCACCACCGGCTACAACAGTAGGAGCAGCAGCAGTTACACCAAATTTATCTTCGATAGCTTTTACAAGCTCAGAAAGCTCTAGAGCTGTCATGTTTTCTAATTTATCTAATATCTCTTGCACAGTTTCCTCCGATATCATAAGATTATAAAAATTTACTATTGTTCTTTTTGTTCTCTAAGTGCGTCAAGCGTTCTTGCAACTTTAGCCATTGGCTCGTTGATAACACTTGCAACCATACCAAGCAATTGTTCTTTTGTTGGTAGATCTTTGATGATTGAGATCTTATCAGGTCCAAAATATTGACCATCAAAAAGACAGCCTTTAATTTGAAGAGCTTTATTCTTCTTGGCAAAATCAAAAAGAATTTTAGCTGCAATCGAACCATCTTCATAAGCAAATGCAGTTGCATTTGGACCTGTCAAAAGTTCGTCAAAATTGCTCGCCCACTCTTGATCTGCAATAGCTCTTTTAAAAAGTTTGTTTTTTAAAACATTAAGTTCAGATCCAGCTTTTCTTAACTCTCTTCTAAGCTCAGTGATAGACTCAACATTTACACCGTCATACTTAGCGATATAAAATGCATTTGACTTTTCAATTCTTTCCTGGATACCCTTTACAACATCCATCTTCTGTTGCATTTGAGGTTTTACCATTTCAGTTTCGTTACTCATTACATGGCTCCCGATTTTTCTTAGTTGATTAACGCTGTAACTGAAGCTTTGTCAATGTCGTAACCTAGTCCCATAGTTGAGGAGATAGTGATCTTCTCAAGATAGGCACCCTTAGCAACACTTGGTCTTAGTTGAAGAATCTTCTGAACTATTGCGAGAATATTCTCTTCCAACTGCTCTGCTCCAAACGAAGCTTTACCTATACCAGCGTGTACAACACCTTTTTTATCAGTTCTAAAGTCAATCTTACCAGCTTTAACTTCTTTTACAGCACTAGCAACATCCATTGTTACTGTACCACTCTTTGGGTTAGGCATTAAACCACGAGGTCCTAAGATTCTTCCCAGTCTACCAATTTTACCCATCATGTTTGGAGTGGCTATGATAACGTCAATATCCGTCCAACCATTTTGAATCTTATCCACAAACTCATCCACACCTACATAATCTGCACCGGCAGCCTTTGCTTCTTCAGCTTTATCATCAGCCGCAAAAACAAGTACTCTTACCTCTTTACCGGTTCCATGAGGAAGTGCAACAACACCCCTTACAATCTGATCAGCATGCCTTGGATCAACACCTAAATTAACCGCAATCTCGATAGTCTCATCAAACTTTGCATTTGCGTGCTCTTTACAAAGCTTTACCGCCTCTGCAAAAGGAAGGTTAACCCTATTTGGCACCATCTCAAGTTGCTTTTTAACTCTTTTAGATTTCATAAAAATCCCTTTTTACAGTTTAACCTTCAACTACAACACCCATACTTCTACAAGTACCGGCAATTATCTTCACAGCCTGGTCCATATCATTGGCATTAAGATCTTCCATCTTTTTCTGCGCAATCTCTTCAAGTTGTGCTCTGGTGATCTTCCCAACCTTATCCATGTTAGGAACTGAAGAACCTTTTTGTAGCTTAAGAGTCTTCTTAATAAGATCAGATGCTGGAGGAGTCTTCATTATAAATGTAAAAGACTTGTCTGCATATACCGTTATTACAACCGGTATAATATCACCCTTCTTATCTTGGGTTCTTGCATTAAAGGTTTTACAGAACTCCATAATATTAACCCCTTTTTGACCTAGAGCAGGTCCAACCGGAGGAGCTGGTGTAGCTTGCCCGGCAGGGAGCTGGAGCTTAATAAAACCTATTACCTTTTTCGCCATTTGTTCACCTTTCTTCTTTTTTGTGTCTTTATGGCTCCTACAACTAAGTAGTAACTCTAAATTAGTCCTGTTTTACTTGAAGGAAATCAAGATCTACAGGAGTACTTCTTCCAAAAATTGTTACCAAAACTTTCAATCTTTGCTTTTCTTGATTGATCTCACTTACAACACCGGTAAAGTCACTGAACGGTCCATCGGCAATTGTAACAGTATCACCAATCTTGTAAAGAGCTTCAACTCTCTCTTTACCCTTGATGGCCTTTGCCTTCTTAAGCATTCTGTCAACTTCTCGCTTAGAAAGTTCTTGAGGTCTATTACCGGGTCCAACAAAGTTCAATACTTTTGAGTTATTAATCAGAAAATGCTCAATAGTTTTATTGAGCTCACACTGTACAAAAAGGTATCCGGGATAGAAAAGTTTTGTCTTTTTAACCTTCTTACCCCTTCTCATTTGAACCACCTCTTCGGTTGGCACAAAAATCTCTTCTATTTCTGTATAACCCAATCTTTCACTTTCACTTTCAAGGAAATCTTTAGTCTTGATCTCCTCTCCGGTTAAAACATGAAGTATATACCATTTTTTAGCCACAGAATAACCTACTTTTGAAAATTTATATTAAGATTAAAGTAAAAGTCCAATCAACATATTCAACAACTGATCCGAACCAAATATAAAAAGGACAAGAACGATCGACATTCCTATCACTACTTTGGTTGATTCCCAGACTGTTGTCTTTGTTGGCCATATTACCAACTTCATTTCAGCTATAACTTCTTTCAAGAATTTCATAAACCCCCCTTAGTATAGAAAAAGACAGGCAATGAGGGATTCGAACCCCCGACACCCGGTTTTGGAGACCGGTGCTCTAACCAGACTGAGCTAATCACCTGTTCTACAATAACTATTTACCTTCTTTGTGAGGAGTGTGCTTATTGCAAAACTTGCAATATTTTTTAAACTCTACTCTTCCCGAATGAGTTTTCTTGTTTTTTGTATAAGTGTAATTTTTTCTCTTACACTCTGTACAAGCAAGTATTACTAAGTCTCTCATAAAAAGCCTCTTTTAAATTATATGCTTACAGGCAGACTTGAACTGCCGACCTCTTCCTTACCAAGAAAGTGCTCTACCACCTGAGCTATGCAAGCGGCTATAGACAACAAAAAAGCGAGAGACGAGGTTCGAACTCGCGACCCTCAGCTTGGAAGGCTGATGCTCTACCAACTGAGCTACTCTCGCTTATTTAAAAATATTTAAAATGGGCCAAGATGGATTCGAACCACCGTAGACATTCGCCAGCAGATTTACAGTCTGCCTCCTTTAACCACTCGGACATTGACCCATTTAATGCTGACGGACGGAGTCGAACCGCCGACCGGCTGATTACAAATCAGCTGCTCTACCATCTGAGCTACGTCAGCATAAACTGCATTCCCAACAATCGAGCCCTAATTTAATTTCTTTTTTTCTAATTGTCAAGAGTTTATTTAAAAAAAATCTATTTCTTTAAGTCAAAGAACAAAAAAAAAGCTACATACCTCTTATATTATGCAATTTAATACAATTATAAAACCACTCCTAACAAAAAATAAAAAGAAAAGCAATATCTTCTAGAGTAATGATAGAACCAAAATTTAAAAAAATACAAAACTTAAAAAGTTGCTATAAAACCAATTTTAGGAGTTCATTTACCAATTAAAATAATAATCTACTATTTCAAATACAGCCTATTTTATAACCTCTATAGAAAATTTCAACATGTAGGGAAAGGTATAGATTGAAGATTCAGCAACCACTTATTAAAGAATAAAACTGGGAAAAAGTATCAATATTTTGTTCGCTATTATTGAAAATAAGATTTTCACACAATTTTCTCTCTTCGTAACTAATAGATGAATACTCTATAAGATTTTCACTATCAATAATTGCCATATCCAAACCTCTCTCAACAGCATGATGAAAAAATATGGAATTTAAAATCTTTCTGACAAAGTAAGGCAGACCAAAAGAACAATTGGAAACACCAAGAACAGTTCTAGCATCAGAGCACTCATCTTTTATTAAGGGGATAGAATCTATACTGTTCTTAGCAGACATATAATAATCTTTAGCACCTGAACATATAGGTAAAACCAAACAATCAAAAATTATTTTTGATGGTAAAACTCCAAACTCTTCTACTAAAATTTTATAACTTTTTTTTGCAACAGATATTTTATCTTCGAGAGAAACAGCAATTCCATTTTGATCGATTAGGAGAACAACTATCATAGATTCATATTTTTCAGCAACCTTAACAACTTCTCCGAATCTCCTAATATTTCCCAAATTTACAGAGTTAACAATAGTTCCACACCTCAAATATTTAAGAGCCCTCTCTATAGTATTTGCACCTGAAACAGAATCTACCATTACAGGAACTTTAACAGATTTTATTAACTCAGGATAAAAGAGATCAATATTACTATTCTCATCTGTTTCACTATCCGTTAAGTTAACATCCAATATTTTTGCCCCGTTTCTAACTTGAGACTTCGCAATTTTTACAGCTCCTGAGATATCTCTTTCTCTAATAAATTTTTTGAAAAGTTTAGAACCTGAAACATTGGTTCTTTCTCCAATTATTAGAGGGGTTTCTCTTTCAATAAATCCCAAAAGATTACACTCCGAACAAGAGGATTCTGATGAGTAATAAATATTTTGATTATTGTTTATATCCATACCAATCTAAACTATTTTTTTACATACACCTCCAATAGGACAAATCTCACAAAGAGGCTTTTTCCTACAAAAGTTTTTTGCATGCTCAACAATCAAACCATGATAGTAGTCGTAAATATTGAGATCCTTTGGAATGCAGACCTCAACCATAGTTTTGAAATCATCATACTTTTTAGGAACATCAACTCCAAAGCGAGACATTATTCTTCGAGTATAGCTATCTATTACAAATGATGGTTTGCCAAAAGCATAAACCAAAATAGAATCAGCAGTTTCAGGTCCAACACCAGAGATGGAGAGAAGCTCATTACGAAGATTTAAAGTATCAACTCTCTTAACCTTTTCTACCTCAAACTCATACAGACCAAACCATAGAGAGATCGACTTTAATCTTTTTGATTTCTGGTTGTAAAAACCACTGGGTCTTATGATTTCAGAAAGATAGTTTTCCTCAACCTTTAAAATTGATTTAGGGGTTAATAACTTCTCTTTTTTTAGGTTAATTATAGCTTTTTCAACATTACTCCAATTAGTATTTTGGGTTAAAATAGCTCCAACCATAACCTCAAACTCACTATCCGCAGGCCACCAAGATTTACCTCCACATTTAAAATCTTCGTAAAAGTTGGAAAGATTCTCAAAAAGGGTATTTATTAAAACCTTACTCATTATTGAATCCTTAACTTGGGCTCTCTTTTAAGAGAGCATAAACACTAGCCTGTTACGGCAAGATCAATTTGATAAACAAAACTTACAATGGGTAAGCAACAGAAACCATTTTTAACAAATATAACAAAATTGCCAATTTAAACATCTAAAAAATCTTTTTTAATGGACCAAAATATTATTATTTTGTATGTGTAACCAACAAAATGGAGATTTATATGAAAAAGATATTTATAACATTAGGAGATTATAACGGAATAGGAGTAGAGATTGTAATAAAAAGCTTACTAAAGCTCCCCTCCATAGAAAACCAATATATTATTTTAGGTTCTGACAAGATTTATAACTTTTATAAAAAAATTTTAGGGATTAAAAACTTTAAATTTAAAACAATAGAGAGTATTGACACCATTAAAGATTCCGGCATCTATATTTATAATATTGAAAATATCAATATAGATATCAAACCAGGAGAGTTAACAAAAGATGCCGGAGAAGCAGCAGGAAAATCTATAGTTTTAGCTACCAAATACGCAAAAAAATATAATGGCTCCATTGTTACTCCACCAATAAACAAAGAAAGCCTTCATATGGGAGGATTCTACTACCCGGGGCATACAGAATTTATATCCAATCTATTGGGTAATGAAAAATATCTCATGATTCTTGACGGGGAAATTATCAGAGTCGCCTTAGTTACAACACATCTGCCTTTAAAAGATGTTAGCAAAAATCTCTCGGAAGATATAATATACTCAAAAGGTTTAATACTCTACAATTCACTTGTTAAAGATTACGGAATAAAAAACCCAACAATAGGTATATGTAGCTTAAATCCTCACGCTTCTGACGGAGGGTTATTTGGAGATGAGGAGAAGAAAATAATTGAGCCTGCTGCAAGAAAATTAAGAACCAGTACAAATTGTAATATTTTAGGACCTTTACCATCGGATACTATGTTTACAAAATCATTTGTAGAAAAGGTTGATGCCTATCTTGTAATGTATCATGATCAAGGTCTAATTCCGTTGAAACTTTTAACCTTTGGAAAAGGAATAAACTTTACGGCAGGACTTTCTATTGTAAGAACATCTCCTGACCATGGTACAGCTTTTAATATAGCAGGAAAGGGTATAGCTGATTACCACTCAATGTACAATGCCTTAATCTCCGCAGATCTTTTTATGGAGAGCAGAAGGGTTTTAAAGTAAAAAAATCTTAAAACTTTTCACTAGGCTGGTAGATAAAGCTATATATAGGATTCTATTTATTATGCTAAATATTAGATAAATAGCTATATCAAACCCAGATTAGCATACTTAAAATCTACTTACCCCTAAAGCTTATAAGGAAGAGAATTGAAGTAGCTGTCAACATCTTTTTTTACCTTTCTGCTAACTCTTTTTTCATAGTTATAAAAAACTGTAACCATTTTATCATAAACGGTAACTAAGGTGTAAAAGTATCTGTTTTTATCTCTATGAGTAATAAATTTATAAGAGTATCTTGTTAGATTGTTATCCAGATTAAACTTTATCATATCCATTATTTCTTTAAATCTAATATCCTCTCTCAAATCAAAAAACAAACTTTTTTCACTACTATTTATATCAAAGTATTTTCTACCGTTATCATTTGACACTTCAATACCAACAGTACCGTTTGACAATATATCCAATAAAAAGAGAGATAAATTCTCTTTAATTTTTGATCCTGATTTATAGACACCCTCAAAGTTTTTTATATACTCAACAAAAGAGATTTCAATATCGGAGCTTAAAATATTTTTTAAACTTTTATTGGTAACTTCATCACCTTTAAAGGAGTTATTTAAAAGTTCTCTATACTCCTTCAATCTCTTTTTGTAATCTTCTAAACCAATGTTTGAACTTAAACCTCTTCTTCTACGATTGTTTCCCATTTTTATCTGATCATATATACCTCTTAACATGGAGGAATCATAGTTTTTAAGATTCTCAAACCACTCCTCATCTTCTCTAAAAGAGTTAACTCCGACATATGTTCTGTAAACAGGATAAATTGTAAATATATCATCAAAAGAGGTAAGTTTAGATGAAAAGTAAGCATCCCCTTCATAGCTTCTTCCCCATATCCACTCCAAAGAGGTTTTTACACTACTATTTGTTACCGTTTCAAGAAGTATTTTTTTCAAAAAATCACTGTCTCTATACTCAATTTTTTCATTTAGATCATAAAACCTATCCTCAATCAGATTTATTGTTCCACTATTTTTATTTAGCTTATTCTTTGTTACTCTGAGTATAGATCCTGAGGATATAATCCCCTCTAGAGAGTCCAAAAGAGCATCAACAGGCATTCTCTTCTCAACTAAATTTTCATAATCTTTGCCGTAATAATCCTTTGAGTAGAAGAAGTTTATTTTATAATCAGTAAAAAGTTTTTTCTCAATATTAAGCTGTTCCATAAGGTTTGACAACTTATCTCTTGCAAAATCTGACTTTAATCTCCAAAACATATACTCAAAGGTAATTGAGTCTTCCTTAAGCTTACTCTTTTCAGCAGAAAAATCTTCATAAGAAGCATAGCTTCCCATTATTGTAAATAGAACAAAAAAAATATACTTATTCATATCTTAACGCTTCAATTGGGTTCATTTGTGCTGCCTTTCTTGCCGGGAAAATACCAAATATCATACCGACCCCTACAGATACTAAAAATGCTAATAATATTGAAGAGAGGGTAATTGAGGTTTCCCACTCCGCATATTTTGATATAAGAAATGTCATAACAAATCCTAGGAATATTCCTATAATTCCGCCAAAAATTGAGATAACAGAAGATTCTATTACAAATTGGTGGATAATATTTGATCTAGTAGCACCAATGGCTCTTCTAAGACCAATCTCTTTTCTTCTTTCAAGACCATTTGCAAGCATTATATTCATAATACCTATCCCCCCTACAATAAGAGATATAGATGCTATTGCACCCATTACAATATTAAATATATTTTGAGTTTTTTGGCTCTGTTCAAGTAGTTTTTTAGGAACAATAAGCTTATAATCTTTAACACCATTATGCAACTTATCTAGCTTATTATTAAGTATCTTTGTAAATGGAGTTACATAACTTTCAGATCCTGAATTAAATATAATTTTGTCAAGATTGACTATACTATAATTTTTCATTCTTTTATGATATGTTCCTATTGGGATAAAAACAGTGTTTTCATTATTGCTTATTTCAACACCTTTAACCTTCCCCTTCTTAACAAGCTTTTTAAGTTTAATAACTCCAATAACAGTATACCAATCTTTACCCAATTTTATCCTTTTCCCCAATGGAGATACCCCCGTAAAATACTGTTTGGAAAGCTTACTGTTTATAAGGACTGTCTTACTGCTGTTACTATTATCACTTTCACTAAAAAATCTTCCGGATTCCAAACTAATTCTATTAATATTAAAGTATTCGGGAGATACCCCTTTGAGGGTAAGATTGGTTACTTTCCTGTTTATTATGGAGTTAACCTGATCATTAATTACACCGGTTATCATATATTTTGGAAAATTCTGCTTTAAAAAGTTAAGATCTCTCAAACTTAAACCTACAGAGTTTAGATTACTATCCTCAATGCTTGGAGTTGGAATATTTTCAACAATTATATTCTCTAATCCAAGCTGTTTTATACTACTCATTATCTCCTCTTTGGCTCCCTCTCCAATAGATGTCATTGCTATAACAGCTCCAACACCAAAAATTATTCCCAAAGTGGTTAAAAAAGATCTTAAAAGATTTGATTTTAAAGAATCTATTGCAATTGATATGTTGGTTTTTATAACTGCTAACTTCATCTAACCCTTATCTCTTCAATAACACTAAGTCGACTTCCCCTTGATTATAAAACAAAATTATGCAAAATTGAATAAAAAAATACCAACTTTAAATATTAAAGAGCATAAACTAATAGTTTTATAGTGGTATAAAATCTAAACTACTATCTACAAAGTTATATATATAAATACCCCCGTTATCAAGAAAAGAAACGGTAATATCATAGTTTTCATCCAAACTCTTAAAGGTATCTAATTTATAGATGCTCTTTTTGAAGTTGAGAAACTTAAGAAGATATATTTTTTGATCAATATTGATAAGAGCATAAAAACTATTTTTATAATTACCCAATCCCCTAAAATTGACTCTATCCAAACTTTCCCTAAATATAGAATCTCTAAATTCAATTGTTATATACTCTTTTCTTTCAAGGTCATAAACCTTATACATACGATTCTTTGAATTAAAAAGTTTTTGTGCAAGATCTATATCCTCGTGATCTTTATTGAGAGGAAACAAAACCTTCCCTCTCTCAAAAACCTTATGATCAAAAACTTCTCTAATCTCTTTATCAAAAGATCTTATTGTAAAACTATTACTATTTTTCACCATTGAAATAGGCTTGTAAACCTCTAAAGTATCCAGAATTTTTCCATTTTTATTGACCGAGATTATTTGGTTATATATGTTTGCAAAATAAAACAGAGTATCTTCAATAACAAAATCTTGAAGAAATGATCTGCCCTTAATTTGAGGCTTCACAACAATTGATGCCTTCCCTCCATTATACTTGAACAAAGCACCTTGGGCTCCATCCAAAATATAGACACTATCGCTTATTTTTTTAACAGATGTGGGGTTTAATCTATTGTCAATATCAAAAAGCTTTTTTATCTCTAAAGCATCCTTTTTTAAGCAAGAACTTAAAAGAATACAGAAGATTATTACAAATCCACTTTTAATCAATATCAACACCCCTGCTTCTGTAGTCGTTAAGCTTATTTCTCAATGTTCTTATACTAATTTCAAGAGCCTCTGCAGTTTTTGTTCTATTACCTTCATAAAATTTAAGAGTTTTTAAAATCTCATCTTTCTCCAGCTCCGAAAGAGGCTGAGGTTTGTAATCGATATCAACAATGGAAGGAGTTTCACTACATTTTGCTAAGCAACAATCTCTTGTTATATGATCTCCATTTAAACCAAATAAGGAGCAAGGCTCTATAACACCTCCTCTGGATAAAACCACGGCTCTTTCTATGGTATTTTCAAGCTCCCTCACATTTCCCGGCCAATCATGTCTCAAGAGTTCATTCATTGATTCTCCCGATATTGAATCAACCTTCCTATTGTGGACATTTTTATATTTATCAACAAAAT
The DNA here is from genome assembly GCA_002742935.1 of Candidatus Cloacimonadota bacterium. GTDB lineage: Bacteria > UBA4055 > UBA4055 > UBA4055 > UBA4055. Next base: position 23,507 of record PDON01000074.1, read on the forward strand.
ATTTTGCAAGCTGAGGGATATCACCCTTTCTTTCTCTAAGAGAAGGTATTACTAAAGAAACAACATTCAATCTATAAAAAAGATCCTCTCTAAACTGTCCTTCTTCTATCGCTTTATGGATATCTCTGTTTGTAGTAGCCACAACTCTAACATCAAGTTTTACAGTCTTTGAATCTCCAATTTTTTCAAACTCCCTCTCCTGTAAAACCCTCAAAAGCTTAGCCTGAAGCAGAGGATTCATCTCACTAATCTCATCTAAAAGAAGGGTTCCTCCATTAGCAAGCTCAAACTTTCCTTGAGTTGATTTTACTGCTCCGGTAAATGCTCCTTTTTCATGTCCAAAAAGCTCACTTTCAATCAAACCATCAGGAAGTGCAGCACAATTAACCTTTATAAAAGGCTTAGACCTTCTAGGGCTTTGATTGTGGAGAGCTCTTGCAACAAGTTCCTTACCGGTTCCACTCTCTCCTTGAATAAAAACAGTTGCACTTGAATCTGCCACTAACTTAATTGTGTCAAAGAGATTTACCATCTTTGAATCAGATCCCAGGAAATTATTTTCAACACACCTTTCAGCCTTTATGGAATCAAGCTCATCCTTCAATTTCTTGTTTTGAGACCTCATTCTCCTGAACTCTAAGAGCTTATCAACTCTCATTTCAATCTCATCTAAAAGTGTATTCTCTTTCTTTTCAACAAAATCAAAAGCTCCAAGCTTTGTAGCCTTTACAGCATCCTCAATAGTTCCATACGCTGTCAACATAATAACATCTGTATTGGTATACTTCTTTTTTATTGTTTGTAAAAGATCCATTCCACTAAATTTTGGCATTCTCACATCTGTGATAACAATATCATAACTCTTTTTTGAAAGCATACTACTGGCTTCTTTACCATTTTCCGCTCTATCAACGGGCATTTTCTTTCTTCTCAAAGCTGAATAAAGCATATCCCTCATCAGGGGTTCATCATCAACAACTAGAACATTTTTTGACATACACTCTCCAACAATAATAAAACTTCATACCAAAAAGAGATCAAACTCATAGCGAGGAATCAATTCCTATCAAGCAAAAAAAATATCTACAAAACCTTCCCATTCACCCTTGGTCTATTTATATGTTTTCCATCAAATCCTATGTCCAAACCCTACAAATCGGCTTAGACCAAAAATAGAATTAAAAATCAAAAATTTAAGAGCTCCTTTCTGAAAAAACACAGAAAGATACACTTAAACATACTCTTTTGGGAAAAGAGTAGCCTTAGTTAATAATATAACAATTATTCTGAAATTTCAAAGAATAAGCTTTATAAAAAAAATTAAACTATATTAAAAACTTTATTAAATTTATAGATTGCAAACCTTGGAAATAGCTATTTCTTTCCTCCTCATCTTTTACCATAATAGTAAGATTATAAGATGTATACTTACCCTTACTGCTCTTCTTTGAGAGAGTCAAAATATACTCTTTTCCACCAAGAAGATTTTCAACCTCTTTCATCATACCATCAGAATCTGTGGTAATAATTGTATATGACCATTCGCAAGGGTAATCTATTTTTGGTTTCTCTTTCATCTTAATCTCCCAAGTTTCTATTTTTATCTAATATAAATATAAAAGATAATTATCTTATTGTGAAATAATATAATTTTATAGGATTTTAAATATTATCGGTTAAAGATCTGCCGGCTGGAAATAGTTAGAGTTTGCTTTTAAGAGATGCTAAGCTTTGAGGTTCCGGCAAAATGGATTCAAAGGAATAGAACCTAAAATAGTAGTCGAACCAAGGTTATATTCTTTTTTATAGAGATCATTATTATAACCTGGATTCGGCATAAAAAAGTAGGATATCTTTAACTTTTTTAGAAGATTATAAATAATCTAAGAGAAGCTGGAGCTATCAGACAAGTAAAAAGCCTCCAAATGGAGGCTTTTTAAGGGATTATTTAATTCAAATCTATCCACAATGGATATGCTTGTTAACTAAATCTTGAAGAGCATCAGCGTTACCAAACAGCTTTTCACTCATATCCTTATCATCGTGAGCTTTTAGTTCACTTATAAGTTTATCAATCATCATAGGAGGAAAGATACCATCCTTCTCATAAAGCTCTCTTTGTGCTTCCAACATTTCTGCCGCCTCATAACAAGAAGCCGGAAGTTGATCTAAATCTTCCCTCTTTGAAGCATCTTCAGCAACATAAAGCTTATTTGCCATCTCTAGAGAGTTTTCATCCTCAATACCACTTATAGCTGCTAGAGTCATACCTGCTAAAAGCTGATGAACATTAGCACTACCATCTGGAGATCTAAGCTCTACAGTTTGACCATTGATAAATTTATTTTGACTCTTTGGCTCTAAAGGATTAGCTTTGTTTATCATATCTTCAACACCAAGCCAACCAAGTGGAACTCTAACTAGAACAGATCTGTTTCTATCACCCCAACATATAGAAGTTGGAGCTTCTTGATGAGGAACTAATCTTAAAAAAGATGTTGGAACAGTATTTCCAAAAGCGGTTAAAGATGGTGAGTATTTTAAGAATCCTGCAATCATCTTCTTTGCTGTATCTGTTAAACCTTTATCATCAGCTGTAACACTTACATCACCCTTAATGAGTCTGGTGTGGAAGTGCATACCGCTACCTGCATGCCCAACAATGATCTTTGGAGCGTAACTAACCTCAAGGTTATACTTGTAAGCAATCTCCCTAACTGCCCACTTTGCAAGAACCATCTGATCTGCCGCATCCTCTACAGATGTAGGTAAAAACTCAATCTCCTGTTGAACCATCTGCTGAGACAAGCCATTTTGATCTTTATGTATAATGTTACCAACTTCAGCATGACCATACTTTATCTTACCACCAATTTCAGATATAACTCTCATAGCATCTTTTCTTACAGATCCCCACTTTGAGAATGGATGGGACTCATGATAACCCTTCTGCTCCTCTATAGGGTAGATGTTATCCGTCTCACTAAAAAGGTAGTACTCAAGTTCACCCAAGGCTTGGAACTCAAATCCTGTTCTCTCTTTTAAAAGATTGTGTGCTCTCTTAACTAAAGCACTAGGGGAACTTCCAAGCTCCTTACCATCAGATGTAAAAAAAGTACATAAAATATCTACTGACATCTCCTCTTCAAAAGGGTTAACAAAGGCTGTTTTAAACCTTGGAACAACATAAAGGTCACTTGAGTGAGCATCAATATAACTGAAAAGACTTGATCCATCAACTCTTTCACCTTTGGAGAGAATCTCCTCAAGATGCTCTAAACTATTTAAAACAAAATTTAAAGTTTTAAGCCTTCCATCACCACCAATGTATCTGAAGTTTAACATTTTTACATTGTTTTCAACAATGAATTTTATGATATCATCTTTAGTAAATTGTTCAGAAGGTTTCTTTAGAAATTGAACAATTTTGTTTGGGTTCAGAAGAATCTCTTTGTTAGACATAAGAACTCCCTATAAATTTAAATAAAATTAAAACTAAAACTTAATTTAGGCTTAAACGAAGATAACCTCCTAACCTAACACCTCAAGATCCCTATTAAAGGAATTGTAAATATAATCTCCCCAATGGTAATTGCAAGGCAAAACTTATCAGAAAAAAGATACACCAAAAGAACATAGTTACAGCTTCTATATTTTAATCTAATCCATACAACTATGTGATTAATATCCTACTAATTCTTTGGGTATTTTTATAAAATTTTCAAAAATAAAAAAAATGGAGGGCTTTATGCCAAAGATGAACAGATATCAAGATATCACTAAAATAGAAAATGAAGCTAAGAAGGATTACATTGATAGGCATTCTCCTTTTGTTCTATGTCAAACAAAAACAAAAGCGGGTGAGAAATTTAATGTAAAGATTAAGGTTGGTGACCAATACCCTCATCCTGATGACTTTGATCATTTTATCTCTTATGTTCAATTATGGAATGGAGAAACTTTTTTAGGTGAAGCTCACTTCACTCCGGGAACTCTAGGAAATCAAGCAGGACAGGTAGAGGTTGATTTTAAGATTGTTCCTACAAAAAATCTAAAACTAAAAGCTCACGCATACTGTACTAAGCATGGCTTATGGGAAAGTGATACTATTGAAGTTGAAGTTGAAAAATAATTGCTTCTTTCAGATTTATATAAAAAAGCTCCAATTTTGATTGGAGCTTTTTTATATAAAATTTCCCTATAAGATTTGGAGATTATTTATGAAACTATTTTTTTTAATATTTCTTTTTACAATTCAACTAATGTTAAAGGGGGAACCGTTGACAGAAAAAAAATACAGGGATCTTACAAAAGAGGAGGAGAGAGTTATTGTTAATAAAGGGACAGAACCTCCTTATTCAGGTAAGTACAACAATTTTTATGAAGATGGGTTTTACTACTGTAAAAGGTGTAATTCCAAACTTTACAGTTCAAAGGATAAATTTAAATCTAATTGCGGTTGGCCAAGCTTTGATGATGAGGTTAAGGGTGCTATACTAAGAAAAATTGACAGGGATGGCGTAAGAACAGAAATTTTATGTGCAAACTGTGAGGCTCATCTTGGACATGTTTTTAACGGAGAAGGATTTACAAGCAAAAACATTAGACATTGTGTTAACTCCATTTCCATGGTATTCAAGGGTAAAGAAGATGAAAATACTCTTAAAACCGCTTACTTTGCCGGAGGTTGTTTTTGGGGTGTTGAGTACTACTTTGAAAAACAAGAAGGTGTTATTTCTGCCGAATCAGGGTATATGGGTGGTAATTTTGAAAACCCATCTTACGAAGATGTTTGCTCCGGAGAGACTGGACATTTAGAGAGTGTTAAAGTAACCTACGATAGTAATAGGGTTAATTTTGAAACACTTGCAAGGTTATTTTTTGAGATACATGATCCTACACATAAATTTGGGCAAGGTCCGGATATAGGATCTCAATACCTTTCAGCTATCTTCTACAATGGAGATGATGAGCTTGAGATATCTAAAAAACTTATTTCTCTTTTAAAAGATAAAGGTTTTGATGTAGTAACTAAGATTTTGCCTGTTTCAAAATTTTACATTGCGGAAAACTATCATCAAAATTATTATAAGAGAGTTGGTAAAACACCATATTGCCATGGATACACTAAGAGATTTTAAATTAAAAATTGGTAATACTCAATTGCTGAATTACCTTTTCTTGGGTAATTAAGGTGTTTTTTCTATCAAATTATTGAATTTATTGTTATCATTTATAGATTCTATAATTCTGTTTGGTGGTATTTAGAACTATTATTATAAGGTTAATTTCGGAGGAAAAGTGAAAAAGATTATTGTTCTATTCTCAATACTCTTGTTGGCTGTTTCAGCCTTTTCAAAGGTAAAAACAACAAAAAAAGTTTTTACTGACCAAGAGATAAAAGAGATGACAAAAAGGTGGTATGAGAAACACCCAAACTCTAAGCCACACTGGTTAGAGCCGGGTGAAAAAGAGAAGATGCAAGATTATCTAAAGGCATTCTTTGAGACAGACCCTCCTGAGGGAACTCCTAGAGCTGTGGCAGAGTTTGAACCAATGGAAGGTGTTGTTATAAGATACCCATTTGGTATTCCTATCACTCTTATAAAAGAGCTGGCAGAAGATATTCCTGTACTTACTATTGTTGCAAATAGTTCTCAGCAAGCAACAGTACTTTCTCAATATGAGTCAAATAATGTTAATACGGAAAATTGTCAGTTTATGATTGCTCCAACAGATTCCTATTGGACAAGAGATTATGCTGCTTGGTATTCAGCTATTGATGATGAGAAAGTTTCAGTTATAAACTTTCCATACAACAGACCTAGACCAAACGATAATGATATACCTATTGCTATGGCAGAATACCTAGACTTAGATCTTTATGGTATGAAAGTAGTTCAAACCGGTGGTAACTATATGACAGACGGTATGGGTATAGCTGCTTCTACAACTATTGTTTACACTGAAAGTCAATCACAGCTTGGCGTATCTCAAGAAGAGGTGGATCAAAGAATGTTAGATTATCTTGGTATATCAGAATACCTTGTAGTAGAAGATCCTAACAATACCTACATTGATCATATTGATTGTTGGGGTAAGTTTTTAGATGTTGATAAAATTCTCATTAGAGAGGTTCCGGAAACACATCCTCAGTATGATGAGATAGAAGAGGTTGTAGATTATTTTGCAAACAGAACATCTTCATACAACACTCCTTATGAAATATACAGAATTTGGACTCCAAACAATGAGCCTTTTACAAACTCACTAATCATAAACAATAAGGTTATGGTTCCATTAATGGGCGGTGCTAATGATGATGCTGCTATTGCAACTTATGAAGCTGCTATGCCGGGTTATGAGATACACGGATTTATTGGCGGTTCTGAACCATGGCAAAGTACAGATGCTCTTCATTGTAGAACAAGAGGTATTGCAGACAGGGAAATGCTTTACATTAACCATGTTGCAAAATTAGGAGTTCAAGAAGTTGGTTCTGTTGATATTTCCGCTAAAATAACATCTTATGGTTCCCATACAATTTTAGAGAATGAAACTAAACTTTTCTACTCTGTTAATGGTGGAGATGAACAATCTATAGTAATGACAAAGTCAGGGGATACTTTCACTGCAACTATACCTGAGCAAGCTGAAGGAAGTGAAATAAGCTACTATATCCAAAGTAAAGATGATTCCGGAAGAATATCTAATCATCCTTTCATTGGTTCTGCTGATCCTCATAAATTCTATGCAGGAGCTATATATGAGGCTAATATTACTGTAGACCACGATTCATACTCTGTAACTCACGAGACAAATACAATAACAACTGAACCACTAACCATATCAAATAGTGGGGAGTTAGAACTAAACTACAATATAGAAACTGAAGTTTATGCTTTTGAAGAGTTTAACTACACTATATCAAACTCTCCTGCACCATCTTCTTACAGTAGTAACACCTTAAATGAGAATGGATGGGAAGAGTTTACGGTATCTGAAACAGGGGAACTTTCTACAGTATTGGTTGAGTACAATTGGAGTACTGACAACTACCCTGCTGAAGGATCTTTCCATCTTCAAACACCTCAAGGTAATGAAGTTATTATAGCTTCAGGTCAAACAACCGGATCTTATGAAGTTCTAATCGACAACCTTGAAGGTACTGAAATAAATGGAAACTGGAAGATTTGGATTGAGGATGCTTACGGAGATGGTGGTCATCAAGCTACCAATATCTCTCTAAAATTTAGAAAGAATATTGAGATTCCAAACTGGCTATCCGTTGATAACAATAGTGGATCTGTTGAGCCTGGTTCAAGTAACACTGTAAATGTAAGCTTTGACTCTAACAACTTAACACAAGGAACTTATGAGGGAATGATCAAAATTACTTCTAATGACAATGACACTCCTATTATAAATATTCCTGTAACTTTAGAGTCTAACGGAACTGTGGGAATAGATGAGATAACACCAAAAAATGTTGCTCTTCTAGGTAACTATCCAAATCCATTTAACCCTGAAACTACTATTAACTTCTCAATCTCAAAAGCTGCTAATGTAGAACTAACGGTTTACAATAGCAACGGTGAGATGGTAAAAGAGATAGCTAATAAACAATTTAATGCAGGTTTTAACTCTATCAAATTTGACGGATCAGAGTTCAATTCCGGTGTTTATTTCTATACATTAAAAGTTGGAAATAAAATTCTTTCAGACAAAATGCTGTTAGTAAAATAGAAAATTGTTCAATAGAAATAAAAAAGAGGGTGTCTCAAAAGTAATTTTTGAGACACCCTCTTTTTTTATTCATACAATTAAAATTTGCTTCCCAATAATTAGTACTGTAATTTATAATTAGGGTCAAACAAACTAAAGATATAGTTAAAGTAATCTGGCAAAAACCATAAAAGCTATTCATATATCAATTTGGACCCTCACCTGTTTGAAAAATGGAATATTTTGAGAGTATACATATATAACTTTAAATTAAAGAGGCGGATTATGGGAAAGAATAAAGTGTACATACTGGATACAAATGTAGTTCTACATGATTACAATTGTTTGAAAAAGTTCTCTAGTGCTGATATTGCAATACCGATTACAGTTTTAGAGGAGATTGATGATTTCAAAAAAGGTAGAGATCAGCTTAACTTTAACGCAAGGGAGTTCATAAGACAACTTGACATACTAACAGATAAGAGAGCAGAAGACAGAGATGCTGTATTTACTACGGGAGTCTCTTTAGGTGAGGAGAAAGGGAATCTTATTATTCTTTCGGATGTGAAGTATAAAAATGGCTTTGAGGATAAATTTTTTGGAGACAAAGAGGATCATCATATACTGGCGGGAGCTTATAACTATAAAAAGTTAAATCCTGAAAAAGAGGTTATTTTCGTAACAAAGGATGTAAATCTTAGAATTAAGGCAAGAGCTTTAGGAATAGTATCTGAAGATTATAGAGCAGGAAAGGTAAAGGATAGTGAATTTGAGGTAAAATCCAATATAATTTTGAAAGATTTACCTTCAGATCTACTTTTGGAGCTTGGAGAAAATGGGGTAATATCTCCTGAATCTATAAAAGCATGGTACGATAAAAAAATACAACCTCACAACTTTTTTGTACTAGAAAATGAAGAGCTGTCTCTTTTAGGAAGATATGATCCTTTTACAAACAAGATAAAACTGATAAAACCTAAAACAATATTTGGGATCTCTGCCAAAAATACAGAACAAAGCTTTGCAATTGATCTTTTAATTGATGATAGAGTAAGTTTGATTACTGTAACAGGTTCCGCAGGAACAGGAAAAACCCTTTTGGCTCTTGCCGCTTCACTTTTTAGGTATAAAAAATATAAACAGATATACCTTTCAAGACCAATTGTACCTCTAAGCAATAAAGATATTGGCTATCTTCCGGGTACAGCAAAAAATAAAATTGAACCTTATATGCAACCTCTTTACGATAATCTATCATTTATTCAAGATAGATTTAAAGAGGATGACGAAAACTATCAGATTATTGATGAACTCCAAAAAAAGGGTAAACTGATAATTGCCCCTTTAGCATATATTAGGGGTAGAACATTTTCCAACATATTTTTTATTGTAGATGAAGCACAAAATTTAACCCCTCATGAAGTCAAAACTATTGTTACAAGAGCAGGAGAGGGAACTAAAATTGTATTTACCGGAGATATAAACCAAATAGACTCCCCTTTTCTTGATAGGGAATCAAATGGGTTAGCGTATCTAATGGACAGATTAAAAGGTCATAAATTATGCGGTAAAGTAGTCCTCAAAGTTGGGGAAAGATCTGTTCTTTCTGAAGTAGCATCAAAACTATTGTAGTATCTACACTTGAAAAGATATCACCCTAAATCTTGTGTAAACTCAATTTTTAACTAACATTAATTTTCAATTTTTTCTTCAAAATGGATAGATAGCCGGTTAAATATTTCACTCCAAATTTTAACCGGCATCATCCATTTTTTATAATATTCTTTTACAGAAGGAAAAGTTACTTCAATAGATCATAAGTTCTGTTTATCTCATCTCTACAGCTTGTTACCAACTCATCCATTATTTCAGAAATAGGTTGAATTTTGTTCACCAAGCCAACGCTTTGACCTGCCATTAATGAACCCATAGTAACATCACCATCAACAACACCGTTTCTTAGAGCTCCAACCCAATAGTTTTCAACCTCAAATTGAGCTTTTTCTCTGGAAAGATCTCCACTTCTCATTTTCTCTAAAAGATCAAGCTGAAGCTCTCCAAACTTATCCATAGCAACATTTTTAATACCCCTTACGGAAACAATAGGAAGTTTTGGATCATACTGTGGAGTTGATACAGCCTGTCTCGCTTTAGCTCTTATAAAAGCCTTCTTAAAATCTACATGAGCACTACACTCTTCACTAACAACAAATCTTGTACCAAACTGTACACCGTAAGCACCCATTAGAAAAAGATGAGCCATCATCTCTCCGGTAGCAATACCTCCTGCAACAAAGATTGGGAAATCTCTAAATTTCATAAGAACCTGTTGAAGAAGGATAACCAAAGATACATGACCAATATGTCCTCCTGCTTCACTTCCTTCAAGAATTAAGGCATCTATTCCCCATCTTATTTGACGAGATGCAATTGATTCTGTAGATGCAAAAGAGATAGTTTTTTTACCCGCTTCTTTCATACCTACAACATCATCTCTTGTAGGAAACGATCCTGCAAAAATAACAAAAGGAACATCCTTTTTCCTCAATATTTCATAATGATCTCTATAGTTTGGAGCAATAGTTATAAGGTTTACAGCAAAAGGTTTTTTTATATTTGCAACACATTTATCAACCTCAGTCTCAAACATATCGAGAGGCATATTACCTGCAGCTAAAACAGGGAATCCCCCGTTATCACTTATAGCTTTAACAAGGTTATAATCACTTATCCAAGTCATACCACCACATAGGATAGGATACTCCGTTCCTAAAAACTTCTTGCCTTTATCCCATAGTTTTTCCAATCTATCCATACTATATCCTCAAATTCATTTAGATTTTAATGAGCATTTCCTTTTATAAAAGAATAAAACAAAGCTTAATCTTTTTCAGAAAAGTTATAAAAAGGGAATCAGTCCGTAATAAATAAAGAACAAAACAGACCAATATTTACCCTTAATCTCACAATCTAGATTATTTATATAGGAATAGATATGATCATAATCGCATAATATTGAATATTAGAAGTTCCAAATTATATGGATAGATCAGTAGTAGAACAAAACTCTATCCGAAGATTATTACCGGGTAGTTACAATAATCATAAGCGAGTTCTTACAACTAAACTGATTTTGATGAGTAGGCTTTATATATTGATTTAACACATAACAGAAAGTGGTAACTAAAGTTTATTAAACCTCTAAGGAACCACCTATCATACCCATAAGCTCTTCTTCTCTCTCGGGTGTAGAAAGTTTTTTAAGCCCCGTAAATGTTGATTCTAAATCCTCTGTTTTGAAAATTTTATAGTGGGAATCTCCTCTTTTTGCAATAATAGGCAGATGGGTTATAAGTATAAGCTGTCCCCGTTTTGAGATCTCTTTTAATTTTATACCTACCTTATCTGCAATAGAGCCACTTATACCCGTATCAATCTCATCAAAAACCATAGCTCCGTTATAACCTGTTCTGGAAACCGACTTTATGGCAAGCATTATTCTTGATATCTCTCCACCGGAAGCTGTTTTTGATAGAGGCTTAAAATCTTCACCCTTATTTGTTCTCACATTAAATTGTATAGTTTCCATTCCATACTTTGAATAACTGTCTAATTTTGACATTGAAACTTCTATTTCTGCATTCTTAAGACCTAAATCTTGAAGTTGAGAATTTACTCTATTTTCAAAACTTGGTACAGCTAAAACTCTTTTTCCTGTAATCTCTTGAGCCAGCTTTTCTAAAACCTTCTCCTCTTTAGACAGGTCATCTCTCTTCTTTTCTAAGAAGTAATCATAATCTCCATGCTTTAGGAGCTCTTCATCAATTTTACTGCTGTACTCTAAAATTTCCTCTATACTCATTGAAAATTTTTTCTTAAGATTTTCAATGAGTTTGTACCTTTCGCTTATATTGTAATACTCCTCTTCACTAAAATTTAGAGAAGAACCGTAGTTAATAGCTGATAATGAGAGATCGTTTAAAGCATAGTATGCCGATTCAATATCCTTTTCATAACTTTCAAACTCACTATTAAACTTTGAGATAGAGCTTACTTTTCTTTCCAATTCTTTAATCATTTGAGAAATGGAATACTCCTCTCCATTTACAATATTATCAATAGATTCGGTAATACTTTTTATTCTTTCAACATTTTCTAAAGTTGTTAAACTATTTTCAAGATCCTTATCCTCACCCTTGAAAGGAGAGACCTTATCAATCTCATCTTTATGGTATCTTAAAAGCTCTATCCTCTCTTTTCTAATACTACTCTCATTAATAAGGTTTTCAATATCTGATCTGAGTTTTTTTACAACCGCAAACTGTTTCTTATACTCCTTTATGCTAATGTTGCCAAAATTATCTAAAATAATACCGTGATACTTATTATTAAGAAGTGTTTGATGATCATGTTGACCATGGAAATCAATTAAATACTCACCCAGATCTTTTAGGGTTGTTACCTTTGCTGGAGAATCGTTTACAAATGCTCTGGATTTACCACTACTTAAAATTTCTCTTCTTATGATTAAAGTGCTATCACTATCATAACCATTTTTTAAAAGATACTTCTCTATCTTTTCACTAACAGAAAACTCAGCTTCAACAACAACCTTTTTTTCACCTTTTCTCACCATATCACCACTGGCTCTGTCACCCATTAAGAGCATAATAGCATTTATAAGCATGGATTTACCGGAGCCTGTTTCTCCTGTTATAACATTGAGCCCTTCTGTGGGAGTGAACACTATCTCATTTATAAGTAGGAAGTTTCTTATATACAGCTTTAAAATCATCTACTTTTCCTTAAAAGTTATCAGCCTTTTAAACTTTTGGATCTCTTTTGAACTATTTTTGAGATACCTACTATTTTTAAGGTCAAACTCATAATTCCAAATAAAGATTTTCTCCTCTTTCTGAACAATCACACTATAATCTTTATCAGGATTATTGTAGATATAAACTCTAATCAATTTATTTGTAATATTGTTTATCTCAATATTGTTTGTTATCAGTTTTCCCGCTTTGGGTTTATACAAGAACTCAATAACTTTACAGGGAAGAGAGTCTCTGGATGTTTTTATTATCTGGTCGTCATAGACTTTACACATAATGAAAGGATTCATCTCTCTACCCTTAATCTTGAAATCTTTTAAAACAGACCTTCTATTGTTATCATAGGTATATCTATAGTATAGAGAATCATTTTTAGCGAAACATCTTTTATCCTCTATGTAGGTACTTCTTGCTCCATTTACAAGCTCCATAACACTATAAGATACAAACCCATCAATATCTATATCATTTTCTATAAGAGATATAGAATAGTTGGAAACTTTACTAAAATCTCTACTGCCATCTTTTAAGATCATAAAAGGGGAGCAATCTTTTATTTTGATAAACCCTTTGCTTAAACCATTATCTGAAACAATTTTGTAATAGTTTTTACCTCTATCTTTGGAATACAGAGCATCACCAATATTTAATTTATCTATGGGTTTTGTAAGTAGGCTGTCACTGTAGAGAGTAGCTTCCTTCACAACCCACAGAGGAGATTCCTTTTTTATCTCTTTTTTTTCTTCATTACCAACAAGTGGAGCTCCGTAATAGATCTCATTTAAAAAACCACTCTTTTTAGACCACCCTTCTATGTAACCTCTTCTTTTATCAAATACCCTTACCTTGTAAAAAGGATCCTTCACACCAACCAGTTCACAAAATGTTAACTTTTCCAAGTAAAAAATAACCTCTGAATTTTTATTTGGTTCACTAAAAAGAAGCCATTTGTCATTTTTATTTTGTATAAATTTTACATCTGTAGAATCTGTCTTAAAATTATTGTACTCCCTCTTGCTTATTATATCTACTTTAGATCTTATAGGATTAGAAAAAATAAGCATTGTAAATGTAAAGATAAAAATTAAATATTTCATTTCATACCTTCTATTGTTTCGTAAAACTGTTTTAGATTTCTGTTTGAGAGATTGCAACATTTAAGTTTTTAGAGTTTAAACAAGAAAGCTTCATCTACTAAAAGTAATCTTCTCAAAAATATTTTGGTTCAATATAAAAAAGAAACCTCCATAAAACAATAGAGACAAGGATCCGCCTTGTCTCTATTGTATAATTTGGCTTTTGTGCTTATTCAAACCATGAAATATTAGAAATAATTAAATGAAAAGTAGCAAGCAAGTCAAGATTAGAATAAGCCCTTAAGAACATCTATAACCTCTTCAACCTCATCTTTATCCTCTTTCTTTTTCTCTCCACTCTCCTCTTTCATAGCTTTTTTCTCTTTATCTAATCTTCTTTTCTCTTCTTCTAGAGCTTTTCTTTCTTCAGCTAATCTTTTCTTCTCCTCTTCTAAACTCTCTCTATCACTTTTCCTAGCTTTTTTCCCTTCAAGTTCAGCCTCTTTTTCCTGCTCTTTCAAGGCTTTATTTACACTTTTGAATAACTCTCCTAATCCAAGATTTTTTTCCTTATAGTCTGAAGGTACTTCAAAAAGATCATTATCAACAGATACCCCCAGATCCAGTTTAGTAACTTCTGAAACGGTTTTATATCCATTAGCATTGGCAACTTGCTTTAACTCCATACCTTTCCAGACCCAAGATGTAACAACAGTTCCGTTATTTTTTACATCCTTGTAGACCTTACAATTTTTACCAAAAAACTTCTCCTCTCTTATAAAATCACCCTCATTGTATAGATCAACCTCAGAATCTTCAGAGTAAGTTTCATCTTCAGAATCATCTTTAAAATCCTCTAAATCTGACATATAGGTTTTTGATTCAGGGAAGAGAGAGTAAACCTTATCTCCATTGGTGATAATGATCATGTTTATAATATTGGCTTCTTCACCATCTTTAGAGAGAAGATTACTTCTCAACTCAGTTCTACTTTTCTTACCAAAGTCATCAAAATACTGGGTAGCTATACTGTTACCGGAAGCACTTTTTGTTTCCATTTCAAAAACTCCCGACTTAACATCATAGATGTTTAATCTTTTGGAGAAAAGAGAAAAAACTGACATTATGAGAATAAAAACAAGAATCCTTTTCATTTCACACTCCTATAATAATTAAAAAAATTATACCTTTGACATAGTCAATTTAAAAAAAGAGATTGAATAAGTAAAGAGGTAACATTTTAAAATTTATCTCTTTCCTATTATCTTCTTCCCTTCTTAATTAGAAGAGATTTTGAGTAAAGCAGCTAAATTAAGTTTTGTTTCTCAATTAAATTATATTACAAAATATATTATAAAATTTATCTTGACACACCAAATAAAGCAAAATAGATTTCCAAAGTATTTTGAGTGATAGGAATAATAAATTGCTCATTGAGTTGTTAAATATAGTTACATTTGTCTATTTAGGTTGGATAATCCCCTCTATTTAGATTTAAATTGTTAACTAAAAGTTTTCTGTTAAAAAAAAGAGGTGTATGATGACAAAAAGAGTTTTTAACTTTTCAGCCGGTCCTGCAATGCTTCCGGAAAATGTACTAAAAAAAGCTGCAGATGAGATGTTAAACTACAATAACTGTGGTATGTCTGTAATGGAACTTTCCCACAGATCAGCTACATATCAAGATATTATTGATAGAGCGGAAGCTTCTCTCAGAAAGCTTATGAACATTCCTGAAAACTATAAAGTTCTTTTTTTACAGGGTGGAGCATCAACTCAATTCTTAACAATACCTTTAAACTTTGCAGTAAATAAAAAAGCTGACTACATCAATACCGGTGCTTGGTCAAAGAAAGCTATTGCAGAGGCTAAAAAGGCAGGAGTAGATGTAAAAGTTGTAGCTGATTCAAGCGATAAAAACTTTTCATACTTTCCAAAGTTAACTTCCGATATGTTCAGATCTGATGCGGATTACATCCATATTACTTCAAACAACACTATTTACGGAACAAAATGTATGGAGCTACCAAAAACAGATATTCCTGTAATAGCAGATATGTCATCAAATATTCTTTCAGAAGAGTTTGATATCACAAAATATGCTATGGTTTATGCCGGAGCTCAGAAAAACATTGGTCCTTCAGGTGTAACTATTGTTATAGTTAGAGAGGATATGGTTGGAAAGATTGAGAATCTTCCTACAATGCTTGACTATGCTACTCACGTTAAGGGTCAATCTATGTTTAACACTCCTCCTACTTACGGTATCTATATTGCAGGTTTAGTATTTGACAATCTTCTTGAGATGGGTGGCGTTAAAGCAATTGAAAAGATAAATAGAGAGAAAGCAGCCTTAATCTACAATGCTATTGATAACTCTGAAATTTTTAAAGCTCATGTAAATGGTGATGAAAGATCTCTTATGAATATACCTTTCTTCCCTGACAGTGAGAAAGTAAAAGATACAGATCTCTGTACAAAGAAATTTTTGGCTGAAGCAGCTGAAAACAATCTTGTCACCTTAAAAGGTCACAGATCTGTTGGTGGTATGAGAGCATCAGTTTACAACGCTATGCCTTTTGAAGGGTGTAAGGCTCTTGCTGAATTTATCACTAAATTTGATAAAGAGAACAGATAGACTTAATTTTTGCCCTTAGTAAACCTACTTAAGGGCTTTTCTTTTAATACACCTTTGGATTTGAGATTGATTATTATTTCAATATAAGAGGGTAGTTTTCAAACTTTAATTTAATAATTTGGAGACAAATATGAAAAAGATCTTAATTGCTACAGAAAAACCTTTTGCACCTGCTGCTATTGAGAAGATGAAAGCTGTTGTAGATGCTCACGAAGGTTACGAACTTGAGCTTTTAGAAAAATATGAGGGTCAAGAGGCTCTTATTGAAGCTGCTAAAAAAGCCGATGCTATGATTATAAGATCTGATAAAGCTACTAAAGAGGTTTTAGAAAATTCAAGCTTAAAAGTTGTTGTAAGAGCCGGTGCCGGATATGATAACATTGATCTTGCTGCTGCTACTGAAAAAGGTATTGTAGCTATGAATACTCCGGGACAAAACTCAAATGCGGTTGCTGAACTTGCCATTGGTATGATGCTTTTTATGGCTCGTGGTAAATTTAACGGAAAATCCGGTAAAGAGTTAAAAGAAAAAAAGGTTGGAATACACGCCTACGGTAATGTTGGAAAAAATGTTGCCAGAATTGCTAAAGGTTTGGGAATGGAAGTTTTAGCTTTTGATCCTTTTGTTTCTAAAGAAACTATTGAAGCTGACGGTGTTAAAGTTTGTAGTTCTGTTGAGGAGCTATACTCCAGCTGTGATTATATATCACTTCATATTCCTGCAAATGATAAAACTAAGAACTCTATAAACTTTGATCTTCTAAACAGGATGCCAAAAGGTGGAACTTTGGTTAATACTGCTCGTAAAGAGGTTGTTTGTGAAGAGAGTCTTCTTAAGCTTATGAATGAAAGAGAAGATTTTGTTTATATTTCAGATATTGCTCCAAATAATAGTAGTGAATTAACAGAAAAATTTGGTAACAGATGTTTATTTACTCCTAAAAAAATGGGTGCTCAAACTGCTGAAGCAAATATAAATGCAGGTGTTGCAGGGGTAGAACAAATTATCAACTTTTTTGAAAATGGAGATACCACTTTCAAGGTTAATTAACTTTTTACATAACAACTTAATATCCAAAAAACCTGTCGGTAAAGGCAGGTTTTTTGATCTTGTTTTAAGTTTAAGGGTAAAGTTATTAGCTTTAAAATAATCAATTAAAATCTTGACAATATTTTAAATAGTTTATAATTTATTAGCCCCGAGTGATGGGAATAATACTTGAACGAAGGTAAATTACAATAAACAAAAGTTAAATTGGAGGAGAAAATGACAGAATATTTTGTCAAGGGTGGTCCTTTTATGTACCCAATCTTAGGTCTATTAATTATTGGATTGGTTATTGCACTTTTTAAACTTGTTTCACTTTTAATGACCGGTAAAGATGCCGGAAAGATGATGCAAGAAGTTAAGAAGAAGCTGGCTACAGGCGGTATTGATGCTGCTGTTAAAGCTGTTTCTGGTAACAAACCTGTTGAGAATGTAATTAGAGCTGGTCTTAAAAACGCTAAGTACGGTCTTGAGAATGCAGAAAAAGCTGTTGTTAATGAAGGTGGAATCCAATCAACTCTTCTTGATAAGAACATGATTTGGTTATCAACAGTTGTTGCTCTTGCTCCTATGCTTGGTTTCCTTGGTACTGTATGGGGTATGGTTGGAGCGATGGACTCTATTGCAAAAGCTAACGATATTTCTCCTGCTGTTGTTGCGGGTGGTATCTCTGAGGCTCTTTTAACTACTGCATTTGGTCTTGTTGTGGCTATTGTTATCCAAACATTCCAGAATATCTTTATCACTATTACAGATTCCAGAGTATTAGATATGGAAGAGAGTAGTGTTGTTTTAGTTGAGCTACTACTGGAAAATAAGTAATATAATTTAGGCAGGATGAGAAGATGTTAAAAACACGTGAAAGAAAAGCTGGTGAATTCAATGCATCATCAATGGCTGACATTACATTCCTGTTGCTTGTATTTTTTCTAGTAACTACTACCGTATCTAATGATAAGGGTGTTAGCTTCGTTTTACCTGAGAAGGTTGATAATCCCGAAGAGGTTAAAATGAAGGGTGTTATAAACGCTACTATTAATGATCAAAATGCTATTCTTTTAGGACCAAAAGGTGATATGAAAGAAGTTGATCTATCGGAAGTAAAGAGTAGATTGCAATCTATTAGTGTTAACAAAGATATACCTCTTGATACTATGATTGTATCTCTAAAAGCAACAAATGGTGCCAGCTATAACACTTATCTTAGCCTTTTAGATCAGATTAAGTATGCTAAGGTTAAGAAAATTTCATTGGCACAAGAGTAGTTCAGTTAACGTAAAGAGAGAGTATTATGCTTAATAGAAAAAAGAGAGAGGAAACCGGAGCTATATCAACAGCTTCAATGCCCGATATAATCTTTATGTTGCTAATATTTTTTATGGTATCCACTGTAATGAGAGAGTTTAGAGGACTACCGGTACAACTTCCCGAAGCTAAGACAACAAAAAAGATTGAAGGTAATAGAAACTTTGCCCATCTATTTGTTGATAGGTCTGAAAGAATAAGTTTAGATGATAAACTTTTAAGACCTAGTGATTTAACTTTGATAGCCAATCTTAAGAGACAGCAAAACCCAAGAATTGTTATGATGCTTAAGATTGATCAAGATGCTAAATACGGTTTTGTGGATAAGGTACATAAAGCGCTGCAAGATGCTGATGCTCGAAGAGTAACATATGCAGCAAAAACTAAGTAAGTTGAGGTTATAGATGGCTCAAGAAGTAGGAGAAATAGGAAAAATTAGAAAACGATATAGCAGGATTTCTGATTTATTGACAATTGGAGTTCTTCTCGCTTTTACTGCCATATTTACTTTTCACCATAAGTTTAAAGAGGTTGAGATAATTGAAGCACCTGAAACTATGGCTGAAATAGAGATAGAACAAGTGGATGTAACTATCCAAAAGGTTGAAACAGTGGCACCAAAAAAAGTTAGTGTTCCTGTTGCAGTAGAAGATGATGAAGAGTTTGATGAGGATGTTGAGATTGAGTTTGAAGATTCAGATTTCAGCTTTGATGATCCTCCACCGCCGCCACCTGAATTTATAGATGAGGTTGAAGAGGAAGTTGCGATTGATTTCTTTGCTGTTCAGAGTAAACCTGAAATGGTTGGAGGAATGAAATCATTGTACAACAATCTTGTTTATCCCGTTATGGCAAGGCGTGCAGGTAAAAATGGTAGTGTTACTTTAAAATTTATATGTAGTAAAACAGGTAAGCCAACAAACATTAAGGTTCTTTCTGAAAGACCTAAAGATCTTGGCTTTGGAAAAGCAGCTGTAGATGCCCTTAAAAAGTGTGTTTTCAAACCGGGATTACAGAGGGATAAACCTGTTCCGGTTAGTATGAAGCTTCCGGTTAAATTTAGAGTACAATAGTTATAAAACATCTATTTTTATATCTGGTTTTTTGGAAAGCCTCCAGTTTTGGAGGCTTTTTTTGTGCTAAAATTGTATCTTTTTATCTAGGATTGATCTTGCTGTAACTTCCAAAGTTTTGCATACTTTAAAAGTGGATTTAATTCAAATAAAAGGAAAAAGATTATGAAGAGAGTCTATCTAATTCTTACAATGATAACCATATTAACTTTTACAGGATGTACAACCACAAAATCATCACATAAGTTTATAAAAAAAGCTGAAGATCTTCCCATTGATTTTTCCATTGTTGAGAAGAAACCTGAAATGGTTGGAGGAATGAGATCTCTATATAAAAGAGTTATATATCCCGATTCTGCATTGAATGAAGGTATAAACGGCAAGGTTATTTTAGAATTTATATGCAGTAAAACAGGAAAACCAACAAAGATAAAGA
The DNA here is from genome assembly GCA_002742935.1 of Candidatus Cloacimonadota bacterium. Lineage (GTDB taxonomy): Bacteria > UBA4055 > UBA4055 > UBA4055 > UBA4055. The sequence continues at coordinate 43,643 of PDON01000074.1, forward strand.
TTCTTTATGAAAATCCTAAAGGTTTTGGGTTTGGCAAAGCTTCTATATCTGCACTTGAAAAGTGTAATTTTAAACCGGGAGTTCACAATGGCAAGCCTGTTTCGGTTATTACAAGGCTTCCAATTAGATTTGTGGCTAAATAGTTATAATAAATAGTTAAATTTTAGGATATTATTTCTACTATTTTATAACTTATTACATTATTATTGAGTATCTTAAGAGGATTGAGCTTAAAAAAGTTTTGATTATAAAAATTAGAGGTAAAAATGGATAGCAAAAATAAAGCTTTTACAAAAGTAGCAAAATATTACGATCTTGTAATGCAAGATTTTGATTATAGAGAGATGGTAGACTATTTAGATGATCTTATTATGGATGCCGGAGGTGATAGAACTACAATTCTTTCCATTGGTTGTGGAACGGGAGAAGAGCTTCTCTTCTTTCATCAATTGGGCTATACAATATCAGGACTTGATAATAGTAAGGAAATGATAGAGGTAGCAAAAGAGAAGCTTCCCTTTATGGAGATATACTGTATGGATATGGTAGATTTCAAACTTGAAAATAGAGTTGATAATATTATATCCACATTTGATTCCATAAATAATATTCTTGATGATAAATCTTTGGAGAGATGTTTTAAATCTGTTTATAACTCTCTCAATAGAGGCGGATTATTCCTCTTTGATTTTAATACTGTTTATACATTTATCCATGATTGGAAAGGTGTTAGAACAGAAGAGGGGGAAGGTTACGAAATGATATATGAGAGTGAGTTCAATTACAATACAATGATATGTGATACTCTAATAAAATTTTTTATTGAAGAGGAGGATAAACACATAAAATTTAGTGAACTTCACAGAGAGAAGGGATATACTGAAGAAACAATGAAAAACCTTCTTAAAAAGGTTGGTTTTAAGGTTGTAAAATCTGTACCATTCCTAAAGAAGAAAGGTGTAAAAACATCTGAAGTATCAAGATATCAAATTGTAGCAAAGAAAGTTTAGGAGATTTAATGGAAGATCTTTTTTTACAATATCCTTATATAAAATTTATAATACCTCCGGTGATTGGAGCTATTATTGGACTTTTTACAAACTGGATGGCAATAAAGATGCTTTTCCACCCCTATAAACCCATTAAAATCTTTGGTTTAAGATTACCATTCACACCGGGAGTTATCCCTAAAGAGCATGAAAAACTTGCTGAAAAGATAGGTGATACAGTAGGAACCCATCTTGTAACGGCAGAATCCATTCAACAACTGTTTGAATCTGACGAAGTTAGGGATAAGATTAAAGACTCTCTTGAAAAGATGTACTCTCAATTTGGAATGTTAGCCTCCTTTATAACTCCTGAAATTAAGGAGATGATAACAGATAAAGTTATAGAGTTTTTGGATAATGAACTTCCATCTATATTGGACAAATTGAATATAAAAGATATTGTTACTGAAAAGGTTAAAGCATTTTCTCTTGAAAAACTTGAAGAACTTATACTAAGCGTAACAAAAACTCAATTAGCATATATTACATACTTTGGTGGTATCCTAGGATTTGTAATAGGCTGTGCTCAACTAATTATAATTATCTAGATAAATAAATTATAACCAATAAATTTAAGATAAGAAGATGAAAATAGAAAAGTTTAAGAGTGAAATTGAAACCGTAAAAAAGTTTTTTGAGCTGTACTGTAAAAATAAACATAAAAATTTGGTTAACAACAATATTAAACTCCATTATAAAGGGGAGGAGATAAATAGCTCTCTAAATCTATGTGAAGATTGTCTAAAAACTATAACTTATTGCTTTGATAGATTGGTTGAATGCCCTCATGAAGTTAAACCCAGATGTAGAAAATGTTTAAAACCGTGTTATGGGAAAGATGAGTGGAAGGCTATGAAAAAAGTAATGAAATATAGTGGTATAAGGGTTGGTCTCTCATCTATAAAAAATATCTTTAAAGGTGATAGCTAGAGTTTAGTAAAAAATAGTAATAGGTTTTGTTTCTTTTGACTACAAAAGAAATTCCATAAAAATTTTGTGTCTGCCCCGTCTTCCGTCTTCCACAACCTCTTTTAATTCCCACTCTATAAAAAAAGCCTCAAATTTGAGGCTTTTTTATAGTATCTTATTAGAAAATTACTTAATCAA